>JAOTWK010000430.1 GCA_029862935.1 Gemmatimonadota bacterium
CAAAACGACCCTTACAATTGGCGTACACGATGTCGGGGTCGCCGGGCTTCGGCACGGCGGGACCGGTCTCGCACCCGCCAATGGCGAGCCAGTGCGCGGTGAGTCCCCCGGGAGCGCCGTACGGCGGCAGGCTCGGCACGGCGATCGTCGAGTTGTCCTGCTGGCCCGCATAGAGCCAATACGGGAACTGGTCATCCACGTCCACCTGATACAGCTCGGCCGTGGGCTGATTGTGCTGAGTGGACCAAGTGGCCCCGCCGTCCCGCGTCACATTGGCGCCGCCGTCGTTTGACTGGACGAACACCCGCGAGTCGGTGGGGTCGATCCACATGTCGTGGTTGTCGCCGTGGGGCGTCGAGCGGCGCTGAAAACTGCGCCCGCCGTCGGTGGACTTGTAGAACCCCTCGTTGTTGACGTACACCACGTCGGCGTCGTTGGGATCGGCATCGACGTTCGTGTAATAGAAGGGCCTGTTGAGGATCCCTGCCTGGGTGCTCACCAAGGTGAACCGCTCACCGCGGTCGTCGGACCGATACAGCCCACCGCCCGGGTCGGCCTCCATCAGCACGTAGAGACGGCTCGGATCGGCTGGCGACACGGCGAGGTCGCTCTTCCCGATGAGGCCCATCGGAAGGCCGCCGTCCAGCTTCGACCAGGTGGTGCCCCCGTCGGTCGATCGATAGATCCCCCCTTCGTGCGCGCCACTGATGATCGTCCACGGCTTGCGCTCTGCTCGCCACATGGCGGCGTACACCGTCGTGGGATCGTCGGGAGCGAACTCGAGATCCACGGCCCCCGTCGAGTCCGACACGAAGAGTACGTTCCGCCAGGTCGCTCCCCCGTCCGTCGAGCGGAAGACGCCCCGATCCCGGCTTGGCCCGAAGGCGTGTCCGATGGCGGCGACGAGCACGACATCGGGGTTCGTCGGATGGATCACGACGGCGCCGATCTGGCCCACGGACCGCAGCCCGACAAAGGACCATGTCCGTCCGGCGTCACCGGACTTGTAGACGCCGCGGCCGGTGATCACGTTGCTCCGGATGCCGTCCGAACCGGTTCCCACGTAGACCACAGCCGGGTCGGAGTTGGCCACTCGGATGGCCCCGATGGACCCGGTCTGGAAGTACCCGTCCGAGATGTTGTGCCAGGTGTGCCCGTAGTCGGTCGTCTTCCACACCCCACCGCCCGTCGCGCCCATGTAAAACGTGCCTGACTGAGCCGCGTGTCCCGCAACCGCGGTCACGCGTCCCCCTCGCGATGGCCCGACCATGCGGTATTCGAGGCCACCGTACGGAGGAGCGGTGTCCACGGCCGCGGCGCCTCCGGTGGTCTGAGCGTCCAGGTTGGACACGCCGAGGGTCATAACGGAGATCGAACAGGCGAGGAGAGCCGCCGCGGCGACGCGGTTGGACGCGATGAGCATGGTGGCACCTGACCAAAGTGAGGAGTTCGAGATATGATATGCAGCATCGAACGCACGGCCGGAACCCCGGCATCTCCTCCCCATGGGGTTTGGCGCTAACGCGGTGGCCTGGCGCGGCGATCGGAAATCGCCAGCCCCGTCCGCTGTCCCAACGAATCCGGCTGGTCGTGCGTAGTGTCAGCGGGATTGAGTCGGAGCGTGTACTCCTCTGGATTGATCCGGTTTTCGATTCCCGCACCGAACATGTGAACTCGCCCGCCGCGAGGCGCCCCGAGGCGTCGTGGCCCTCGCCCTGTCAACGCTGAGGAGGAGCTTCGGCACGATCATGTTCTCACGTACCCTTCTTTCCATTGCGGCCGGCGGGATGCTGCTGTGCGGGCCGCTCGCGGCCCAGGTGACCGCTCCCGACTCCACGCTCTGGCCTGCATTTCGCTGGCGCTCCATCGGTCCGGCCAACATGGCCGGCCGCGTTACGGACGTCGAGGGCATCCCCAGTCCGTCCAAGACGTTCTTTGTAGCCGCCGCGGCTGGCGGGATCTGGAAGACCACGAACGCGGGCACCACGTTTCGCTCCGTGTTCGACAGCGAGCGCGTGATCTCCATGGGGGACATCGCGATCGCCCCGTCCGACACCATGATCGTGTGGGCGGGTACCGGCGAAGAGGACTCCCGGAACTCGATCTCACCCGGGGGCGGCATCTACAAGTCCATCGATGGTGGTCTCACCTGGGAACTCAAGGGTCTTACCGCGACTCAAGTCATTGCGCGCATCGTCATCCACCCGAGCAACCCCGACATCGTGTACGTCGCGGCCCTGGGTCATATCTGGGGCCCCAACAAGGAGCGTGGGCTCTATAAGACGACCGACGGTGGGGACACTTGGACGCTGACCAAGTTCATCAGCGACAAGGCCGGGTTTGTGGATCTGGTGATGCATCCCGAGAATCCCGATGTGCTGTTCGCGGCCAGCTGGGAGCGGGTGCGGGGGCCGTATTACCTCAAGAGCGGTGGTCCGGGGAGCGCCTTGTGGAAGACCACGGATGCGGGAAAGACGTGGACGGAGGTCAAGGGTGGTGGGTTTCCCGAAACGATGAAGGGTCGGATTGGCATTGCGATCGCGGCGAGTAACCCGGACATCATGTACGCGATCGTGGAAGCCGACACCGGGAAGGGCCACACGAGTCGTCCGTCGGGTCTGTACCGGTCGGCCGACGGAGGTACGAACTGGGAGAAGACGGCCGACGACAACGTACGGCCGTTCTACTACTCACAGGTCCGCGTCGATCCGTCGAATCCCGACCGGGTGTACTGGTCCTCCACCCCGGTGAAGTTCTCCGACGAAGGCGGGAAGAACGCGCGGAACGCGACCGTGGGCGTGCACGTCGACCATCATGCCATGTGGATCGACCCGAACGATCCTGAGCATTTCGTCGTCGGCAACGACGGCGGTATTGCGCAGACCTGGGATCGCGGCGGCAACTATGACGTGCTCAATATCATCCCGCTGGGTCAGTTCTACGAAGTGAGCTACAACATGGAGATTCCCTACCGCGTCTGCGGCGGACTCCAGGACAACGGCTCGTGGTGTGGACCGAGCCGACGCCGGCAGGGGGCGATCACCAACCACATGTGGTTTTCGATGAACGGCGGAGATGGATTCTTCACGCAGCAGGACCCCGAGGACCCGAATATCGTGTTCGCCGAGTCGCAGGGCGGAAACATGGCCCGTGTCAATCTGGCGACCGGCGAACGAACTTCGCTGCAGAAGCCCGACTGGCGCCAGCGGTACACCACGTACGAAGACTCTATCCTCGTCGACTGGCCGGACACCACGGTTCAGCCGCGCGGCGCGGTGCGACGGCGCATCGACGACATTCGTCGGCGCCAGCGAGCCGATTCCGTGGCACTGGACCTCCGCTGGAACTGGAACACGCCGTTCTTCCTTTCGCGGCACAACCCGCGCACGCTCTACGCCGGCGCGAACCGGGTTCTCAAGTCGGCCAAGCGGGGTGACGACCTGTATCCCATTTCCCCGGATCTGACCACGAATGATGCCGAGCGCATTCGGGTTTCGACGACGACGACCGGTGGCATCACGCCGGACGTCACTGGGGCCGAGACGCACAGCACGATTGTCGCGTTGGCCGAGTCACCGCTCAGGCCCGGCATTCTCTACGTGGGCACGGATGACGGGAACGTGTGGGTCACCAAGAACGACGGTGGGGCCTGGGAGAACCTCACGGGTCGGTTC
>JAOTWK010000431.1 GCA_029862935.1 Gemmatimonadota bacterium
CGTCAAAGCCCGTGGCACGGGCGAGTCTGACCGTCTCCTCAAACCGCCGGCTGGGTACATGTATCTTCGGTTCGACGATGAGGAGATGCCCTGATGGCCGGAGGGAAGACCTCACCTCTGTCAGAAGCGCCCTTGGGTCTGCCACCTCATGGACCATCCAGAACGCCAGGGCGAAGTCCACGGGCACGGTAACTCCCAGGTGGTCCGGAGCACAGACTCGGAAATCGATCCGCTCGCCCACGCCCCAGCGTGCTGCCCGCCGACGTGCGCGCTGGACCATCTGTGACTGCAGGTCGAGGGCAATGACTGTCCCGCGCGCCCCGACGATCTGTGCTAACGCGAGACTGAAGTAGCCCAGGCCACAGCCGATGTCTACCGCAGTCTGGCCTTCCCTCACGAGGTCGCCACTGAGGATGGCGAAAGGATTGTGAATGAGGCGACGGAGTGGGTTATCGAAGGTGTATCCGAACCACCAGGGACACGTGTGAGGCCCCATGAGGAAGAGCCGCTGCAGGGGCCTCACGGCAAGAAGTCCGTAGCTGGGTTGGCAGTCAGACCTTGCCCCCTAACGGTCAGCGCGTGAGCTGCGGGCGACGTGCCTGCTATACCTGATCATCTTTTCCTCTGTTCGGCAGCGGTGCCAGCCTTTCCTGGATACCGATCCCCCGAGCGCTCGCCAGCTCCAAGCGCTTGATAGGCCGCCGCCGGTCTAATAGACGAAGGGAATCAGACGCTTACGCGTCCTCATGAACTGTCGATACGGTTCCCCGATAGCGGCCAGCAGCATCCGCTCCTCCACAGCCATCCGATACATGTAGACTGCGACGGATGCTACGGCAAGCAACGCCGCGGACGCCCAACTGCCCAGCGCAATCCCCACGCCAGTATTCAGCATGATGCCGGCGGTGTACGAGGGGTGACGGAGTATCCGATAGGCGCCTCGGCTAACGACCTCTTGGCCCGCGTGCGCCCGCACGTCGCCCGTGAACGACGAACCGAGCATCCGCCAGCAATGCCGGCGTAGAAGGCTCCCTGCCACAAGCGTGGCGACGCCGGCATAGAACGCGGCGGCCCGATGGGCAGGTGCGAACTGCAGTGCAGAAACCCACCCGAGCGGAAACGAAGCGACGAATGCGACCGACTGGCCGAGCAGAATGACCTGAAGAGACTTGCTGTCTGAAGCGCCTTGGGTCCGTTGCGCCCGCCGCACGATGGCGAACTCGGGCCAGAATGCCCAAAGGAAGACGGTCCAGAACAAGAGTGCGTACGGCCAAACGTAAGCCAGTGGTGTCATGCATTTCCTTGCGGCGGCCTAACGGTAGCGCTCGAGCTGCGGGCGACTCGCCCGCCGTATCGAATCATCATTTCCTCTGTTCGGCCGCAGTGCCAGTCCTCCGTGGGGAACCGCCGCCGCGAGCGCCCGCGAGCCTCCAAGCGCTTGTTCGGCCGCAAACCGACCCGTCGACTCCTGAGCCCGCGTGATCTAGCCGCCCTGCACACTGGTTACATGGTTCGCAACTGCCTGCCACCGGCCGTCTCGCTCGACGAAGACATGCGTCCAGCGGAAGCTGCCCGCGATCTTTTCCCCCCTCAACTCGCTCTCGGCTCTCCCACCGTGGGTGAGGACCGCGGTTGATCCATAGATCTGCACACGCAAGTCCTCGGTGGTCAGCAGCGACGTGTTGCGATCTCCCGAGATGAAGTCTGCGAGGTAGGCCTCTTTGTGCTGGATCGCACCTCCGGCCGTCGTACCGATGTAATCGTCGGCGATGATCAGTCGCAGGGCCTCGACATCCCCGCTTTGCACGGCCAGTGCCCATGCATCTTCGAGTCGGGTCAGCTCCTGTGACGCGTCGCCGGATTGCGCCGCGGCCTGAGTGGCGACGAACAGGGCTACCAGGGCCTGGAAGAGGATCCTATTCACCGTCTATTCTCCTCGTCGGGAATGGCCAAGCTTGTCCCACTCTGCCTGGCCCGGTGAGTGCGAGCAATGGCCGGTGGGCCACGGCCAGCGCGGGACACACTCTAGGAAGGCCTCTCGGTTCCCGAAAGGATCACCCACCTCGTACGGTGCGGCGTACCGTTCGAGTTGATTCGCCGCCGAGGGCATTCGGGTGCAACGAGAGGTTAGACGTCATCTACTCTACTGCGTAGGCAAGCGATATGTGAACTCGTAAGAGTGCTTGCCTCCCTCGATGTTGATCGTGAACTCGCCCTCCAGACCGACCAGTTCCTCGGTGCCTGAGTCCGGAACTACGGTTACTGCAAGGGTCGGTGCCCCACGATTCATGGTGCCGGTGTGTTGCAGAACAAAGGTCCCACGTCTTCCGTCAAGAACACCTGCGACCCGCTCAATTGCGACGTAGCCGGCAGACCCGTCAATACTGGTCATCGCGGTGAGCATCTGACCCGTGGTGCTCGCGGTGAGGTCGCCCGAGATCTCCTTGTCGATGGACATTCGCCCAAGCTTGAACTCCGGGTCGGCACCCTCAAATGCCAGAGGCTTCAGGGAGACGACGAATTCACCTCTTGCGGTCTGAGCCATGGGCTGTCCTCTTGTTTGTGCATGAGTTATGGCAATCGAAAGCGACAACGCAATCTGAGCGAGGATAACAACCTGGCGCTTCCCAAAAGTAGTTCTTGGCGCTCTGCGCTTGTTGATTCCGCTTGCTGCCTCCGTTTCTGAACGTCTAACGGCTCGCGATTCTACGGTGCCATCCGCCCATTCGGAGTCAGTAGCAATCGCTTGTCAGACAGCGCCGGGTCTCTGCTTCCGGAGACGCGCCCCCACCAGGATTCCCGCGAATGTGAGGGAGATCAACGCTGCCCACATCCAGCCCGGGGTCCATTGGCTCAATTCGGGTTGCGTAAGCGCCCATACAAAGGCGAACGTCTGGACCAAGGCCAGGGCCAAACCGTGCCTTAGCTCCGCGTATCCCGCGATGAGCGCAGCGAGGTACCCGGCACCCAGGGCTGCGCCGGTGTTGTACAACAGCTTCGCCGCAAGAAACCAACCTCGATTGCGCACGGCGTAATAGGCGTCAGGATCTCTGGTGGGTGCACCGTTGACCAGCGTGACGAGACCGAACTCCAACGCTTCGACAACCAGCGAAATCGCTACGATTCCGACGAGGACGGCCAGCACACTGCGGAGGATCCGTTTTGATGTCATAGCGTTCACAACTGCCCGATCATGGCAGGTCCAACGATCAGGGCGTAAGCTGCGACGCGGCAGGGGGGAGCACAAGGCAGCTCAGGATGCCAGCCGCGCCGATAGGCTTCACGCCCGTGTTGTCCACGCCCGGAGTCATCGTCGCTTCGTCACGGCCGCCAAGAGGGCCAGCTTCTGCCCGAGACGAGGACCTTACTCGTTCCGCCCAAGGTCGGAACGACGAGAATAACCGACACTTCGCGGCTGTTGTGTCACCAGCTGGAGGTGAAGGCTATGGTGGCCCCGTCCGGTGACCACGAGGGCGAGGAGCTGGACGAAGCGCGGCGCGGCGAACGGATCAGTTGCCAAGGGCGCACCAATCGCTGGAACGAAGAAACGCTCGTAGTTTACCGGTGGTTTTCCGCCGCAGGCTTTACCGAAGGGAGTCTATTTGAGGTGCCTGGAGTCGCACTCGTCACTCGTCTCGTATCGAGAGTCTCGATATCGGTCAGCGCA
>JAOTWK010000432.1 GCA_029862935.1 Gemmatimonadota bacterium
TGACCCGGGTCCGCCGCCTATTGCTCGTATCTCGGATCCGGGGTTGGGGATACCGGGTCCTGCTGCGTCCGGGCGTGTCGGGCGTCGATCCCCGGTCGCGGAACATCATCGAGATCGACCGCAGCTACGTGATGGGCGTGCGCCGCCGCGACGAGATCCCGTGGTCGCTCCTGGTGGGGCTGATTTGTCACGAACTGGGCCACAGCTTCCTCTACCACCACTGGTCGTTCACGCACACGGAGCAGTTCAAGCGGGTGTTCGGTGAGGCGAACAAGGCGTATCGCGTGAGGGACGATACGTGGGTCGATTTCCAGCGGAAGAAGGTGAGCGCGGGTAACGCCCAACACGTCACGGCCTACGCGGCAACGCATCCGCTTGAGGACTTCGCCGAGGTGTTCCGGTTCTACGTCACCCGGCGCGGACGCATGAAGGAACTACTGGCCGAACTGGGTCGACAGCGGAAGGACGTCATCGTCTACGAGAAGTTCCTCCTGCTCCACCGCTTCGTGCGATCGCTGCGAGGATGGCGGTAGCTCACGCGCTGACGCTGCCCCTCGGTGAGGTGGGCACGCTCAAGCGCCGCGTCACCGCTCTCGCGGAAAACCGCCCCGCCATCTACCGCATGCTCGATCCTGCGCGGAGGGTCGTCTACGTCGGGAAAGCCAAACGGCTCCGCGCGCGACTGCTCTCCTACTTCCGCGCACGGTACCCGGAAGACAAGGCAGCGAGAATCCTGCAGGCTACCGCCGACATCGAGTGGGACTACGTGCCGTCCGAATTCGCCGCGTTGCTGGGGGAGTTGCGGCAGATCCGCCGTCACCGTCCCGTCTTCAACGTGCGCATGAACCGCACGCGCAGTGCCGCCTTCATCAAGGTATCCGGTGGGCTCGCACCGAAGATCTACGTCGGGCGCAATCCCGGAACTCATGCCGTGCGCCATTACGGCCCGTTTCTCGGCACGGGACGTCTGCACGAGGGTATCAGGATCTTGAACGATCTCTTGGGATTGCGAGACTGCGCCATCAAGATGCCGATCGCCTTTCGCGATCAAGGTGATCTGTTCGAGAGTCGAGGCCGGGCTGGCTGTCTTCGGTACGAACTCAGAACGTGCCTGGGTCCGTGCGGCGGATTCGTCACGGAACGCGAGTACCGGGAACGGACCGACACCGCGGTCGCTTTCATCGAAGGTCGAAGCCTGATGCCCGTCGACCGGGTGATTGCCGGCATGGTGGAGGCGAGCGACCGGCAGGACTTCGAGCGCGCCACGTGGTGGCGTGACAAGTTCGATGGCCTCACATGGCTGCTGGCCGCGTGCACCAGGATGCACACCACCTTAGACAGCATGAGCTTTGTATTCGTGGATCCGGGGGTCTACGGCGACGACCGCGCCTACATCATCCGTCACGCTCGAGTTCGAGCTTCCGCGCCGGCACCACGCACGCCCATCGAGATCGAGGCGTTCCACTCCCTCGTGGAGCAGCACGCCGGCGTCCCGACCACGCCCGGACCCATTCCACAGCCTGCCATAGACGAGACGCTGCTGGTGTTGAGCTGGTTTCGTCGTCATCCCGCCGCACTGCGCCGCACCACTCGGTTCGAGGACTGGCTCGAGCAGCACCGCCCCATGGGACTCGCGCCGTGCTGATCGCTTTCGGGCAGGTGGCAGTCGGACTGATCGTGCTCTTCGTCGGCGGACATTACTTGGTGCAGGGTGCCGTGGTCATCGCCCTTCTCGCCAGGGTGTCGACCGCGGTCGTCGCCCTCACGGTGGTCGCGATGGGAACCAGCATGCCCGAGCTGGCCGTGAGCCTCGACGCTACGGCTCGCGGCTCCACCGACATCGCGTTCGGCAACGTGATCGGCTCGTGCATCTTCAACGTCGGGGCGATCTTGGGCGTGGCCGCCGTCATCGGGGCAATTCCGGTCAAGCGCCTGACGATTCGCTTCGAATACCCGGTGATGCTGTTCGTGTCCGCCCTCGCCATCGTACTGGCATACGACGGCGTCGTCGACCGGCTCGACGGCGTGCTGCTGGTGGTTGGGCTCGTGATGTTCATCGGCGCGATCGCCTATCTCGCGCGCCGCGGTGTCCCGCTGGACGAGGCCGCAGCCCTCGATCGCGACGTGGAGCGAGCCTCACATCTCCGCGAGGGCAAGGCACGCGCTTGGAGTCGCAACGGCCTCCTGGTCGTGCTCGGTATTGGCGGTCTCGTGATCGGGGCCGATCTTGCCGTGGCTGGAAGCGTGACCATCGCCCGAACGCTCGGGATCACCGAGCGGGTGGTGGGACTCACCGTCGTTGCAATGGGAACGAGCCTCCCCGAGCTCGCTACGTGCATCGTGGCCACGGCCCGCCGCGAGCCCGACATCGCGCTGGGTAACGTGGTGGGATCGAACATCTTCAACCTGCTCGCCATTCTCGGCATCACCGCCACCGTCCTTCCCGTTCCGGTGAATCCCCGTGCCATTGCGGTCGACAACTGGACGATGCTCGCGTTCGCCCTTGTGCTGTTCCCAATGATGCTTCGGGGGCACACGATCGCGAGACTGAACGGCGTGCTGCTCCTGGCGGGCTTCGCGACCTTCATGGCATACGTCGTGATGGTGGGATAGTCGCTCTACGGCCGAAGCAGCCGTGGCCCGGATCACGCCAACGGCACGATCCTCGCTCGCGGCGGCAGTCCTGCTTCGAACTCCATGATCCCCACAGTCGGCGGGACGCCAAACCGCGCGGGCCCAGCCGCACCCGGATTCATCACGGTGACGGTTCGATCGACCAGCTCGAGGACCGCCTGGTGCGTGTGGCCGTACACGATGATCTCGGCATCCGGGAACGCCGCCACAAGCCCCTGGGGCTCCGGTGATCCGAACCGGTCACCATGGGTGACGACGGCGATCAGCCCCTCGAGGTCGACCGTCGCGACATCAGGGCACCGCTCTCGCAGCTCCGCACCATCGGTGTTCCCGTAGACGGCCGTAACCGGGGCCAGCGTCTCAAGTGCCGTCAGAACATCCTCGTTCCCGATGTCGCCTGCGTGAAGAATGTGCGTCACATCGTGGAACACGTCGAATACTTCCGGCCTCAGCGTCCCGTGGGTATCGGAGATCACGCCGATTCTCATGTTCACCGTCCTCGGCGATTCGGTGTGGGGGTCTTGTGGGGATGGCGCATGGGCCCCCCGGGCGGTGGCCCGGTGGGTCCATGCGGTCGCTCCCGGCGTGCGGGCCGCCACCCAGGGCCATGCTTCTTACCTTGCCGCTTGGTCCGGTCGGGCCCCCTCGGCTTGGCCAAACGGCTCACCGGCGAACTCCGGCGTGCAATGCAGCGATCCCAAACGTGAGCGACGAGTGGCTGACAGAGGCAAACCCGTTTGCCGCCATCCGTGCCAATAGGTACGCGGGCTCCGGGAATTCCTGAACGGAAGCTGGCAGGTAGGAGTAGGCGCTCGTATGTTTGGACACGAGTCGACCCACCCGAGGCAGGACGTGTCGGAAGTACAGGAGGTAGAGCGACCGGACCGCGCGGGTGGGCGGTAGAGAAAACTCGAGAATCACCAACCGTCCACCCGGCTTCAGCACACGCGCCATCTCGGCCAACCCCGCGTCCAAGTCCGCCAGGTTTCTGATGCCAAAGGCGATCATGCAACCGTCGAACGTGGCAG
>JAOTWK010000433.1 GCA_029862935.1 Gemmatimonadota bacterium
TGTTCTGGCTTGCGGTGCCGTGGGGTGGGGCGCCCATCCTTTACGCGCTCTACACCTGGTCGGGCGTTCTGGCGACCATCGTAGTAGTTCGTTTCTGGACGGTGCTCGGCAACCTGTTCACCGTCACGCAGGCCAAGCGCATCTTTGCCGTGATCGGGTCGGGAAGCGTCCTTGGTGCCATTCTGGGGTCCGGCCTGGCCCGCATTCTGTCGGAGGCGCTGCCGGCACGGCACCTGGTCGCGGCGGCGGCCACGGTCTTTTTGCTTGCGTCGCTGGGTCCACGCCTGCTGGCCCGCATCGAGGGTCCGGTCTCACCGGTCGGCGTGCGGCCCACGGTCGATCTCGCCCAGGTGGGTCGTCAGATCTGGGATCGTCCCTATCTGCGGTCGGTGGCGACACTCATCCTGTTTTCCACCGTCACGTTCACGTTGGTGGATTTCGTGTTCAAGCTGACGGTCTCGCGACTGGTGGCCGTCGAGCTGCTGGACGAATTCTTCTCGAGTGTCTATCTGACACTCAACATCATCTCACTGGTGATTCAGGTCTTCGTGGTGGGGTGGCTGTTCCGACGTGCGGGAGTCAGCGCCGCGGTTGCGTCGGTTCCCTTCCTCCTCGTGCTGGGCTCGGTGGGGTTTGCCGTCGGTGGGGGACTCACGCTCGTGCTGCTGCTCAAGGGAATCGATGGAAGCTTGCGCCATTCCCTCTACCGAACGGGCACGGAACTGCTGTTTGTGCCGATCGCCGTAGAGGTGCGTGGCCGGGTCAAGGCGGTGATCGACGTGCTGGGCCAGCGGGGGGGGCAGGCGCTCGCCTCGCTAGGCATTCTTCTAGTTGTGACGCTGACCACGAACGCCAAGGTGTTCGGGGTCATCGCAATCCTGACGGGGAGTGCGTGGCTTGTGCTGGCGTGGCGGTTGCGCGGGCGCTACCTCGATGTCTTCCGCGAAACGCTCAGCGAGGAGATCACGGAGACGCGACTGGCGTTTCCGGCCCTCGATTTGGCCTCACTGGAGACGCTGCTCAGCACGCTGAACGACATCGACGACCGGAAGGTCATTGCCGCGCTCGACATCCTGGTTGACCAGGGCAAGGTGCGCGTCATTCCGGCACTCATTCTCTACCATCCCTCGCCGACGGTGGTCGTGCACGCGCTCGGCGTCTTCTCCGACTCCGGCCGGGACGATGTCCTGCCCATCGTGGAGCGACTGCGCGTGCACGGCTCCCCTGGGGTGCGCGCCGCGGCCCTCCTCGTGGAATCCGTGTTGCGGCCCGAACGCGCGCTGCTCGAAGGCGCCACCCACGACCCGGCTCCGGAGGTCCAGGCCACGGCAGTCGTCGGTCTCGTCGCGAGCGGGTGGCTGGCCGGCACCGAGGCCGATCAGGCGCTGGAAACGGTGGTGACGAACGATGGACCGGAGGCGCAGATCGCGCTCGCAAAGGCGATCGCGCAGCAACCCGACTTGGCCTTCGAATCCACACTCATGCGGCTTGCGGTGCAGAGGAACGACGACGTGGAGCTGGCGGCGGTCGCCGCCATGCGCGAGGTTGGCAGCCCGCGATTCGTTCCGGTCCTGCTGGAGCTCCTGTCGCATCGCTCGCTCCGCGACGAAGTGCAGCTCACCCTGATCGCGCTGGGGTCACCCGTTCTCCCCCGCCTCGTCGAAGCCCTCCGCGATGCCGAGCTGCCGCACGCGGTCCGTCGGCACCTGCCGCGGGCGATCGGCGCCTTCGGCACCCAGCAGGCCGCCGATCTCCTGCTGACTCATCTGGTGGAGGAGACCGACGGGATGGTGCGGTTCAAGATCCTACGGGCGCTTGGCCGCCTGGGGGCCGAGTATCCGCACCTCTCGATCAACAACGCCTTCCTCGCCCGGGCAGCGCCGCAGACCCTGACGGCGGCCACGGGGTTCATGCGGTGGCGACGGGCACTCGAGGCCGGCGCGAAGCGCGATCCACGCCGACGAACGCCTCTTCACGCGCTCTTGGTCGACCTGTTGCGGGACAAGCAGCAGCACAGCGTGGAACGGGTGTTCCGGCTGCTGAACCTGCAAACGCGCAATGACGACTTTTTGCGTATCTACCGAGGACTGCACTCCAGTCGTCGCGAGTCGCGCGCCGGAAGCCGGGAACTACTGGAGAACCTCGTGCCGGTGGCGGTACGCCGCCAACTCCTGGATCTGATCGATGACGCACTGGATCCGGCGTCTGTCGCGGTCGAGGATCGCGGTGTGGCGAATGCGGAAACCGTTCTGAAGGAGATGGTGGAGAGCCAGACCGAGTCGCTGAGTGCGGTCGCCGCCCACTACGCCGCCGAACTCGGACTCGTGGCGCTCGCACCCGTGGTCGAGGCACGCCCGGCGCTGTCTCCCGGCCACGGGGCGGCGCTCGACCATGCTCGCGAGCGGTTAGGCCAGGCCCGCATTCCGAGAGGCCCCCGTGGCTGAGACGACGCTTCTCGTCGGTCCGCTCGATCGGGTCCTCTATTTCCGGACCTTGCCGGAGATGGATCGCCTCTCCGCCGCGCACCTCGCCGCAATTGCAGCGCACGCCCGCGAGGAGTTCTTCCCGCGTGGCAGCACGCTCATTGCCTCGGACGAGCAGGTCGACACGCTGTTTCTCGTCGTGGACGGGCAAGTGGCCCTCTCCCGATCGGGGCAGGCCGAAGGGGAGGCGGGTCCCGGAGCGTCGGTGGGCCTGCTTCACCTCCTAGCCCGAACGGAGAGGGGACTCGAAGCCATCGCCGTGACGGACACCCTGACGCTGCGCCTCGACTGGGACGACCACTTGGATGTCTGCGAGGAGCATTTCCCGATCGTTGAGCAGTACTTGTGGCATCTCTCGGACCGTATGGTCGAGCAGCTCCAGGCGGGTCCGGGGCTGCTCCACCGGCCGTTGAGCCCGCCGGTGCTCGATCTGCCGGAAGGTCGTGACCTCGATATCGTCGAGCGCCTGCTCACCCTGCACGCCACCGGGGTCTTTCCCACTCGGGCGCCGGATGCCCTGGGCGAGCTGGCGCGGCATCTCGAGGAGGTGCGCTTTGCACCGGGCACTCCGGTCTGGCACCGCGGAGATCCCGCCGATGACTTCCTGGTGGTGGTGGACGGCGAGATCAGCTGCAGCGCAGGAGCGCGTCATACCCCAATCCTGGTGGGTCCGGCCGGAGTGGTCGGTATGCACGAGGCCCTCGGCTACAACGACCGTTGGTGCGACGCTGTTGCGACCACGGCCTCCACCGCGCTGCGGGTGGATGTGGAGGCACTGCTCGACATCCTCGAGGATCACTTCGACATGGCGATCGACTTCGTCGCGCTGCGCGCCGCCGAGACCCTGCGTTTCGGGCAGGTGCTCGCCGTGGATACGGGTGACGCGCGCAACGATGCGGACACGCCCTAACACGTTCTCGCGCCGCCGCGTTATTCTTTTCCCATGCCCCCCCTGTCTCGCCTCGAAGCGCTGATCGCCACGTATCCGTCGATGCTCGTCGGCTACTCGGGTGGCGTGGACTCGGCGTTGCTCGCCGTGGTCGCGCGGCGGGTGCTCGGCAAGGAGCGGGCGCTGGCAGCCATGGGCATCAGCGCGTCGTATCCACGGGTGCAGCGGGAGCGGGCGCTTGCCATTGCGGCCACGTTCGATCTCGAGCTGCTCGAAATCGTCAC
>JAOTWK010000037.1 GCA_029862935.1 Gemmatimonadota bacterium
GGCGATCTGTGGCGAGACGATTGTGGTGCGGGTTGGTCCCGAAGTCCTCACCGGATCCACCCGCCTCAAAGCAGGGACCGCCACGAAGCTCGTGCTCAACACCGTCACGACGGGGGCGATGATCCGCTTGGGGAAGGCGTACGGCAACCTCATGGTTGATCTGATGGCACTGTCGGAGAAGTTGCGTGACCGAGGTGAACGCATCGTGATGGAGAGTTGTGGGGTCGATCGCGAGATAGCACGGCGCGCGATCGAGCACGCTGGTGGGTCCGTCAAGCTCGCGATCGTCATGGTGCGATGCGGGGTGGATGCAGGTGAGGCAAAACGGCTTCTGGGCGACGCCGGCGGGCTCGTCCGTCTCGTGGCTGGCGATCCGCCACCGGTGCTTCCGTGAGCGAGTTGGTTCTGGGACTCATGTCCGGCACGTCGTTGGATGGGGTGGATGCCGCCCTGGTCCAAATACACGGCGAGACGTCGGTACGCCTGGAGGGTTGGCGCACCGATCCCTACGATAGCGATGAGCGGGCGGCCGTGCTCGACGTCATAGCGCATGGGTCTGCGCGGGACGTCGCACTACTGCACCGGCGGCTCGGCATCCGGTTCGCGCGTGCCGCTGCGGCCCTGCTCGATCAGCTCGGTGTGGAGGTCGATCGGCTTGCCGTCGTCGCGTCCCATGGGCAGACCGTGTGGCACGAGCCGGGACAGGCGACCCTCCAACTCGGGTGCGCGGCGACGATCGCGGAGACGCTGGGTGTGCGCGTCGTGAGCGATTTCCGCTCGCGGGATGTCGCAGCTGGGGGTCAGGGTGCCCCGTTGGTGCCCATGGCCGACGTCATGGTGTTCGGCCATCCGACGCGGGGGCGTGCCCTGCTCAATATCGGCGGTATGGCGAACGTGACGTGGGTGCCGCGGCGAGGTGAGGTAAGCGGCGTGATCGCCTTCGATACGGGGCCGGGTGTGGCCGTCATCGATGCGGTTGTCCGTCGCGTGGCTCCGGGGAGTGCGTTCGACGAGGGTGGACGGCGGGCTGCAGCCGGTCACGCGTCTGTGGGCGTGGTCAATGATCTCCTGGAGCTTCCGTACTTTGCCGCTGCCCCGCCCAAGAGCACGGGCCGTGAGCGCTTCGGTGAGGCCTACGCGCAGCAGTTGATCCAAATGGTGGGTGACGCCAATCCTGCGGCGAGCGGCGATGATTGCGTCGCCACGGCCCTCGAACTCACTGCCCGTGCGATTGCGCAGCAGATCGAGCGGTGGCTGCCGCAGGACGGTGGACGGGACCTCGTCGTGTCGGGCGGGGGAGCGCGGAACCCGACGCTGTTGGCCCGCATTCACGCACACCTCTCTGCATGGCCACTCGTGTCGTTCGACGACGAGTTCTTTGACGGAGACGCGAAAGAGGCCGTTGCGTTCGCGTATCTCGGCTGGCGGACGGTGCACGGCCTCCCTGGGAACGTGTCGGGCGCTACGGGTGCCGGCGGGGCGAGGATCCTCGGAAGTATCACGCCGGGCTGACCACCGTGCGGCTGCCGGCGAGCCCTGCCTCGTCTAGGGAACCTGCCGGAGTAGCTCAATCGCGTAGGTGGATGGTACACCGAACAGCAGCCGCCCACCCAAGGCATCGCGACCGCCATACAGAATCCCGACCACCTGGCCGTGACGATCGAAGATGGGGCTGCCGCTGGCCCCGGAGGCCCCGTAGCCCTCGATTTGGAGGACGTCGGATAACGCCTTGCTGACCGAGCCCGCCGAGAAGCTCGTGCGCGCGACCTCACCGCTCATCGGGAGCTCGGTACCCATCGGGAACCCAACGATGGCCACCGGATCACCCTGCCGCAGCGTGTCGGGTCGAGAACTCAGCCCGTGGACGGTCGGGACGCGACCCCGCAAATCCACCTTGATGACGGCGAGATCGACGTCGGACGATGTCGCGAGGACGCGGGCACGCCACGTTTGCTCCGAATCAGCGAATCGCACGGCAATGCGCCGGGGGCGCTCTGTGCCACTCTCTCCGGCAACGACATGACGACTTGTGAGGAGGGTACCGTTGTCACGGACGGCGAACCCGGTGGCCGTATAGATCTGGCCAGCGCCGAAATCGACCCAGATCAATGCCACGGCTGCTTGGTTGCGATCGACGATGTCACGGTAGTCGACCAGCGCCGCGGCAAACTGATACGTGAGAGCCTGCGTCGCCGCATCGAGTTGCGTTCTCAAGAGCGCCACGTCGTCGGCACTGCCTGACGCGAGGGCCATAGACAACTCACCCTGCAGACGCGCCACGTCTCCGCGCGACGTAGCCAAGCTGCGTGCGAGTCCCTCAACCTGACCCTGCAAGTCCTGGACAGCGGTCTCGGATTCCCGCAGGATGCTGTCGGTGCGTGCCCGCATCTCCGCGATCTCGGCCTCCCGACGCCGGTCCTGTTGGCGAGTGACGTACAGGAACCCTGCCGCGACGGCCACCAGGGTGACGAGGAGCACTGCGACCGTGGTGCGGAGCCTCTTCGTTTGTCGACCGACCTCGACCCGAATGCGCTGGGTCGTACTACCACCCGAGGCATCGGTCGGCCGCAATGGTTGCGTGATGGCCGGTTGGGGCAGTGGTGTGGTGGCCTCGTGGACGACCCCGTCCAGGGTATCGTCGGGCACGAGTCGCACCTCGGTGCGAGGGCCGAACTGTCCCAGTTGGATCTGGTCAGTGTCGTCGAGGGCCGTATCGCCACGAATCCGATGACCGTTGACGAACGTCCCATTGGTGCTTCCCAGATCGCGCACGTACCAATTGGCGCCCTTGCGCACCAGTGTGGCGTGCCGTGCCGAGATCTCCAAATCGGCGTCGGGGTCGAATTGGAGATCGGCAGAGGGATGACGTCCGAGCGTGATGCTGGGCTTCGAGAAGACCTCGACGTGCCCGGTCCGGGCTCCATCGAGAATTCTGAGCTTCGGTTTCACGCGGTCAGAGGCCCAACACGGCGAACAACAGCGACGCCACCGTGATGCCGGCGGCAACAATGCCGGCGATGATCATCTGCGCGGTGTTCTCAGGGGTGGGAGGACGACTCCCTTTGTACACGGGGACGGGTTCGGTCGTCGACTCCGGATCGAGCAGCGGATAGACCTGATGGCCCACCTCGTCCCCACCGCCAGGCGGCGTCAGACGAGAGCCATCGAATCTTGCGATCACCACCGTGATGTTGTCGGGGCCACCACGCTCGTTCGCCAGCTCGATGAGCTCGGCGCAGACCGCCATCAGCTCTTCGCTCCCCCGCGAGACGAGCTGCGCGATTTCCTCCCGTCCCACTTGACCGGACAAACCGTCCGAGCAGAGCACGACACTATCACCACGCCGGATCTGTTGATTGGTCAGGTCGACCCTGACCTTCTCGTCGGGTCCCAGTGCCTGGAGAATGATATTCTTGCGTTCGCTCCGCTCCGCCTCTTCCTCGGTGAGCTCGCCGGCATCGATGAGGCGTTGCATGAGGGACTGGTCTTTGGTCAGCTGAATCCCGACGCCGTCGCGCACCAAGTATGCGCGAGAATCACCGACCTGGGAGAGATACAGGTGATCCTCGAACACACCAACGGCCGTCGTCGTGGTCCCCATGCCACGCAGGTCTGCATGTTCCTTCGCGTAGACGTGAATGCGCCCGTTCGCGAGCTCAACCGCTTCCTTGAGCCGATACGCGAACTGCTGCGGCGTGTTCTTCTTGTCGGCGTGCCACACGGTCATCATGTGGTCGTAGATGACCTCCGTGGCCATTTGGCTGGCAACCTCACCCGCGGCGGCGCCCCCCATTCCGTCAGCAACGACCAGCAGGGAGCCCTTGGGTCCTACCTCGTGCTGCCGCACGTCAGGCTGCAGCGAGGCCTTCTTCTGCGAGAGGTCGGCGACGAGGAAACAGTCCTCGTTGTGCTCTCGCGTACGGCCGACGTCGGTCTTGCCGAAGATCGAGATCCTGATCCCTGAGCCCTTGGACCCGAATAGCTTCACGGCGTGCACCCCAGCATCACATTCTGGTACGAGCGGTAGGCATCATTGCTCGGGTCCAGTGCAATCGCGTTGGCGATCCACCGGCATGCCTCGAGCGGCCGATTGTCATTGTCTTCGTCATACGATTCCGCCATCAACGATGCTGCCAGTGCGCGGAGGATGGCGGGCAGTCCGGCATCGCGATAGGCGTCTTCAGCCTCCCGCCGCGCGTTCGCCCGCGCGGAGGGTAACCTGATCTGCCGACCGAGGGCAATCAACCGTTGCCGCACGGCCGCAGTGTCGAGGGGCACCACGCTGGGTTCGCCGCCCCCCGGGCGCTCTGAGACTGGTGGGGACTGTAGGGCCACGCCACTGTCCTCCCGCTCCCCGGCACCCGAATCGGCGGCGGGAATCACGACGGTTCCGAGATCGCCGGCGGAATCGCTACCGAGCGCGACGGACGCGCTGGTGGTGTCCTCCGCGCCTGCGCTCGGGCCGACGCCGTCGTCCCCGCTCAGCATGCTGAGCATCGCCGCGGCGGTGCCCCCTCCGACTGCGATGACCGCAACCGCACCAGCGATTGCCGCGATCGGCCGTTTCTTGCCTGAGGAGGCGGGCGACGGCAGGGGTGCCGGTGTTGGTAGAGTCGGCGCTTCTGGCGGGCGAGACACGCGGGTCCGCGGGACCTGCTCAGTGGTATCCGTGCCGATGAACTGGGTTGCGGCCTCGCTCGCTACTGCCGGCGAGGTCATGCCCCGCACACTCTCGCGTGCCTCCGTGGCAAACGTGACGGCGCTCGCGTAACGATCTCCCGGCATACGCTCGAGCGCCTTGTCGATGACCAGTTGGAGCCGGTCTGGGAACTGCCCTTCTGGCTGTGCCTCATTGAGACGGAGCGGTTTGTCGGTGAGGCGCTTGATCATCATCTCCTGCGCGCTGTACGCCTGAAACGGCAGCGTACCCGTGAGCATGCGGAAGAACACGAGTGCGAGCGAATACACGTCACTCCGTCCATCGAGGACGTCACCAGAGAGTTGCTCGGGGCTCATGTATTCTGGCGTGCCGACGACTAGCCCGGTCTTGGTGACCTTCTGTTCCTCCTCACCTGTCATCGCCTTCGCGATCCCGAAATCCACGACCTTGACCATGTCGCCCCCGCCGCGACCTCGGGCGATCATGATGTTGTCGGGTTTGAGATCGCGGTGCACGATGCCGAGCTCATGGGCCGCCTGCAGTGCCTCGGCCGTCTGCTGCACGATGGTGGCAGCTCGGCTGGGAGCAAACACGCCACCCCGGTGGAGCACGTCGCTCAGGCTCTCTCCCTCGATGTACTCCATCGCCAGGTAGATGATGCCCTCGGGCGTCTCGCCGAAGTCGTAGATGGCGCACACGTTCGGGTGATTGATGCGAGCCGCGTTGGCCGCTTCGCGGTTGAACCGAGCGATGGCCTCAGGGTCGTTGGCCATCGACTGGGCCATCACCTTGATCGCGCTCTTACGGCCCATCTTGACGTGCTCGCCAAGATACACCGCGCCCATCCCACCTTCGCCCAATTTCTCCTGGATATGGTAGCGATCGGCGATCACAGCGCCGATCAGGTCCGGGCCCTCTGCGGCGCGGAGCGTCGTACCGTCGTTAGGACAAAACCTCGTCTCGTCGGACCACTCGGCGCCGCAGACCGTACACGTCTTCACCGCTTCCGCTCCAGCCGCAACATCTTATCCCCAACGAGAATCCGCGCGTTCTCCACCAGTTCTTGCGTTCCCCGCACGGAGATGGCGACCCCGTTGCGGCTGCCAAGGTCGGCCACGACGAAGTCGGCATCCTCGGACCGGATCTCCGCATGCAATCCGCTCATCGACGGATCGTAGTTGAAGCTGCAGTCGCCCGACTCGCGGCCAAGCTGGACGTTCCGACCAGGAGACAGGTGGATCGTATCCCGCGCGGAGCCGTCTGCCCGGAGTTGCGTGAGGCTCGCGATGTCAGCGCTCGGCACGAGGCTCCCCATTCGTCGCGTTGCATCGCGCTCGGGAGGGTTGGGTCCTGGATACCCGAGACGCCGGAATTCGAGCACCTGCGACCCGATCAGAACGCGATCACCATCTTCGAGCCGGTACGGCTTCCCAATGAACAGCCACGTGCCGTTGCGGCTGCCGAGATCGCGCACGCGCACCTTGTCCTCAAAGACAGTGAGCTTGGTATGCAACGGCGACATGAACACGTCATCACTGAACTCGAGATCGGCACCGTCGCGACCAATGGATGTCTCGCCATCATTCAAATCGAATCGGCCGACGACCTCGGCGCTCTCGTCGAGCAGCGTCAGCGAGAAACCGGAAGGCGGTTTCGGCTCAGGCGACGCGAGCGAGGGAGGTGGTGGCGCGGTGAGGTCTTGCCCGCAGGCAGGGCAGTATTGGCTTCCTTCCAGCGCCGCCGCGCCGCAGCGAGGGCAGTCCGGTCCCTCGAGAACCGCGCGGATTCGTTTTCCGCAAGAGGGACAGAACGGCATGCCGGGCACGACCGTGCTGCCGCACGATGGACACGTCGTAATACCCGCTGAAGGCCGCGGTCCCGTCGACGACGATTCGGAGCTGCCAAAAAATCCCATTACGAGTCACCCGCGTGTGCCGACATGGCCATCAGGAGGGTGGAGTCCAGGGACATGCGTGGGCAAGAGTCATTCCGCAACCGCGGGTCGGTGTGACAGGTGGCGGGCATGTCCAGTGAAGACAATAAGGGTGGTCGCAAGGTACACCCCGACAAAATAGCGGTCAACCAGTCGAACCGCTGTAGCTCGTTGCTACGGATGAGGTTCCGCGCTTGCAGAAGCTGAGGCAGTGGCTGCGGGACCACGCGCGCCACTTGACGGATCGTAGTGCGGTAGGAATGGGTATCAGAGTCGTGACTCCCCTTCGTCCTCTCGTGACCGGCCTTCTCGGCGCCGTGGCCGTCGTCCCTGTCGCCGCTCAGTCTCCCGCGCAGCGAGACTCCATTGAGCGCTTCCGTGAGGAGATCGTGGCGATCAGCGACAGCGTGGTGTTGCTCGGGATGGAGACGAACCTGATCGAGGTGGCTCGGGTCGATCGCGACAACGCGTTCCTGCACACCCGGCTGGGATTCCTCGCACTGCGGCTTGGTGAGCTGACAGGCGAGAAGTCACACTACGACGATGCGGGAGGGGAATTCGAGTGGGCGGCGGAGCTCGAGCCGGAGTGGCCCTACCCGTGGTACGGCCTTGGGCTTGCGGAGCTGGCGATGGGAGAGTCATCCGTCATCCCGTTCGAGAACATCCGCCAAGCGCTGGGCCGAGACTACCTGTCCAAGGCCGTGTCTGCGTTCGCGAGCGCTGCGGCCGCCGATCCGACGTTTGCGGAGGGTGTCGTGCAGCTCGCGGCAACGGCGTCTGCGCAACGCATCAGACCGCGATTGGACGTCGCCCTGAATGCGGTACGGCTGGCCGCGACGACATCTGCTGCGGAAGTGGCAGGCGTCCAGCTCGCCCGGGGACGGCTCGAGCGTGTTACGGGAAGCGGTGATTCTGCCGTAGCGGCATTCCACCGCTACCTCGCCGTAGGCGGTGACTCGGGCGTCGGCTTCTTCGAGATCGCCCGATCGCTCTACTTCGTGGGTCGGCCGCGCGATGGGCAGCAAGCGTACTACCGAGGTGCGGCACTGTCCCGATCGAACGCTGCCACGGCACTCTACCGCGAAGATCTCAGCTGGGTCGCCACCCCCGAAGAACTCACGGCATTCGACTCCGTTGCGGTCGCCGGACGGGAGGATTGGATTGGGACGTTCTGGCGCAAACGCGACGTGAAGGATGTGCGCGTGTCCGGTGAGCGGCTGACGGAGCACCACCGGCGGTACTTCCACGCGTTGAGCCACTTTTCGCTCATGTCGCGGCACAGACAGTACAACGTGATTCACCCGTACCGGACGGATCAACGGGTGTTCGACGATCGCGGCATCATCTACGTACGCCATGGTGAGCCGGACGAACGCGCGTACTTCCCAGCATCCGGCGTGAACCTGAACGAATCGTGGCTCTATCAGCGATCAGACGAGAACTTGATCTTCCACTTCGTCGCCGACGACATCCAAGACTACAAGCTCGTGGAGAGCCTGGCTGACGTCTTGGGTGCGGGCGCTGCCGTCCAACTACAGACGGGAGCCCCCGGGGCGCCGGAAGCGTCAGACCTGTTCAGCTCGAGAGGCATGCTCGACCCTGTGTACCAGCGTCTGGGCACCTTCTCGCAGACCGCGCGCGCGGGGATTCTCAGCGAGGAACGCCGGTCCGGCAAACGCGCGGTCCAAGTCGGTACCACGACAGATGCCTATCCGTTGCGCTTCGAGCGAGATCTTGGCGGGGTGGTGCGCCGACATCTGGTGAGTGACGCGACGGGTCGGGGTGGGCAAGCACTCTTGGTCTTTGCCGTGCCAGGGCCCACCATGGTGCCGGAGGCGTCAAGCGAAGGGGTGACGTATCGCGTCGGGCTGCGTGTTGCCGTCACGTCGCCTGCCGGTGACGCTGTCCTGTACCTCGACACGACGCGGGCGATCACCCGGCAAGGGGTGTTTGGTGACGACGATCACATGACGGGGTTTCTGGCGCTGCCGCTGCCGACAGGTGAGCATATTGTGCGGGTGGTACTCGATCAGAGTGGTGGGCGGGTCGGCCAGCTCATGGAAGACACGATCCTCGTCCCCGATTTCGCCACCGCGTTCGAGATGAGCGATCTCATCGTGGGTCGCGTGGGGTCGGGTCTGACCTGGGTGTCGGGACGGGACAGCGTCAACCTGAGTCCGACGGCTAGGTTCTCGCCTACCGACACCCTGCACGTGTACTACGAGCTGCACGGCCTCGCAGAGGGAGACGGCTATCGTAGCAGGCTCGAGGTCAAGAAAGACGGCGGCGGTTCGATCTTCGGATTCTTCAAGCGGCTCTTCGGCGGTGGCGGGCCGCCGATTTCACTCAGATTCAACGGTGTGGCGTCTGGCCCCACTACCCGCATTTTGCAAACCGTGGACATCGGCGCACTCGAGCCCGGGCGGTACCAGATACGGGTCATCATCGAGGATCCCCAGGAAAACGGGCGTCTTGAGCGGGAAACCACCGTGGAGGTGGGGGGCACATAAGTTGCCACTTCCCATAAAGGTGCTTTCTGTGCTACGGTGACATCGGGAGAGGCGATGTACTGTTCCCGCTGCGGTGGCGAAACCGACAATCACGCGAAGTTCTGTCCCGCCTGTGGTCTCGATTTTTCTACAGTGACCGGGGCGCCTCAGGGCGAAGCGCCGGAGCCGAGTGAGTTCGACGCCGTCCGTGATGCCCTGCGCGCTGAGTGGGATCTAGAAGGCGAGCTCGGTCGGGGTGGGATGGCGATTGTCTACCGCGCGCGGGATCGACACCTCGAGCGCGAGGTGGCCATCAAGGTTCTCCCCTTCTCCCTCGCCTTCGACAAGCAGTTCGTGGAGCGGTTCCAACGCGAGGCGCGCACCGCGGGCCGACTGGAGCATCCGCACATCATCCCGATCTACCGCGTGGGCAAGTCGGGCCGCGTGATCTACTTCGTGATGAAGTACCTGCGGGGTGGATCGCTCTCAGGACTGCTCGAGCAACGACGCCGATTGAGCGTCGATGAGATTCGCCGGATGCTCGTGGAGACTGCAGGTGCCCTGCACTACGCGCACGAACACGATATCGTGCATCGCGACATCAAGCCCGACAATATCATGTTTGACGAGCTTGGTCACGCGGTGCTGACGGATTTCGGCATTGCCAAGGCCGCCACGGGCACGCGACTCACGGGGACCGGCATGTCCATTGGCACGCCCCACTACATGAGTCCCGAGCAGGCACGCGCGCAATCACTCGACGGTCGGAGCGACCTCTACTCGCTGGGAGTGGTGGCGTATCAGTGTCTCACGGGAAGCGTCCCGTACGACGGTGAGGACGCGTTCTCTATTGGCTACAAGCACATCATGGACGAACTTCCGACGCCGGCGTTGGGTACGGGTGCCGAACGCGAGCTGTTCTCGGTGATTCGTCGCATGATGGCCAAGGCTCCCGAAGACCGCTTCCAGTCGGCGGCGGAGCTGGCGGCGGTGCTGCAAGGTGGAATGGCATCCGGCGAGCAAACGCTGCGAACGTCGGTCGCTGAGCTCCCTACGACGGTCATTCCTTCCGACGAGATCCGCGTGGAAGGTCTGCCGACTCGAGGACCACCGACGACGCCGACAACGCCCATTCCCGAGGCGAGGTGGACGCCGCGCGGGAGAACGGCGAGGCGGGGAGGCGGCGTGATGGTCGGGCTGTTTGTCCTCCTGTTTCTCGGGGTGGGGGGTGCAGGCGGGTATTGGTATTTCATGATGGACGCGGTGTGGCCACTTCCGTTCTTGGAGGCCTGGATGCCGAGCCAAGACGAGCTCGTGCCGCTCGCGCCCGACGACTCGTCGAGCACGGTCAGCGACTCTCTGCTGCTTGCGGCCAACGATTCCGGCCAATCGGTCGACTCGGTGATGCCACCTCCCGATAGTGCTGTGTCGCCACCGGCGTCCGAGTTGCCGCCCACGGGAACCTTGGTGTTGACTGCCGTGCCACGACTCGCACGCTGGTCGTTGGACGGCGATGTGCAGACCGACACGATTCTCGAGCTGGAGCCAGGCACGTACAAGATCCGCGTGTCCCGCACGAACTACGAGACCTTCGATACATCGGTGCCGGTAGGACGGGGCGAGACGGTCCGCGTGCCAGTGCCGCCACTCGTGCGGCTGCGGCCCTCGGAGCCCCCGCCGCCCAAGGTCGACTACTGTGCGGAACCGGGGCCCGACTACAACAAAGACGGGAGCTGCTACGATGGCGCACCGCGCGCCAACGAGGCGCCGTTCGTCCCGCTTCCAGAAGGCGTGCGTGGCAGCCCGCGAGCGGTCCTGTGGGTCAAGGTGTTGGCGGACGGGAGTGTGGGACAGATGGATTGGCACACCCGATCCGGCAATCCCGTGTTCGATCTCGCCGCTTTCCGGTACGCGCGCCGCCGTATGAGTTACACGCCGGCAACCCGCGCTGGTCGGCCGGTCGACGGCTGGTTCCGACTCCCCATCCAAGGGCGGTCACCATAGGCACGGCCGCGGCGTGATCGATCCCAGCGCGTTCATTGCGCCGGGAGCGGTGGTGCTCGGTGACGTCACGCTCGGCAGCGACAGTTCCATCTGGTACCACACGGTGGTGCGGGCAGACATGGCGCCGATCGTGATCGGGGAGCGGACGAATGTCCAAGATCTGTCCATGGTGCACGTCGATGCCGATGTGCCATGTCGCATTGGAAGCCGGGTGGGGGTCGGTCATCGGGCCATTCTCCACGGGTGTACGGTTGACGACGACTGCCTGATCGGGATGGGCGCCATCCTCCTCAACCATGTCCGCGTTGGTACGGGGTCGGTTGTCGGGGCCGGCGCGGTGCTGCCTGAGGGCTTCGAGGTTCCTCCTGGGTCACTGGTGGTGGGCGTCCCGGCCCGTGTGGTGCGGCCCGTGGACCAGCCCCTCAGCGACCGAATCCGCTGGACGTGGGAGCATTACGTCGAGCAGGCCAGGCGGCACAAGACGGGTGCCTTCCCGCCCCTGCAAGCAGATATGTGATGTGAATAGTTGGAAGGGACGTGACGCAGGGATGTCCGCTGCCACTTGCATGTCCTGCGTGTGATTTCTAGCTTGCTCCGCCGCGCCGATCCGTCGGCCGACTCTTCAGTGTGATTATTTTTCAACAATTGGGACTCGTCACTACCTCGAGCGGGGAAGCAATGGCATTTGGGGATCGATCCGAGAAGCGGAAGGCACCACAGTTGAGCGAGAACGCGATCACGGTGCTCAAGCGCCGCTATCTCGTGAAGGACGACTCGGGGGAAGTGATCGAGCAGCCGGAAGAACTGCTGTGGCGGGTGGCACGCACGATCGCCGCCGCGGACGGCCGGTACGGGGCGAGCCCTGGAGCTGTGGAGGCGCTGGCGGAGACGTTCAACGAGTTGATGGCGACGCGCGTGTGGATGCCGAACAGCCCCACGCTGATGAACGCGGGCCGTCCGCTGGGTCAGCTGTCTGCCTGTTTCGTGCTGCCGGTCGACGATGCGCTTTCGTCGGGCAAGAGCGGCATTTACGATACGCTGCGCAACATGGCGTTAGTACACCAGTCCGGGGGCGGCACCGGTTTTTCGTTCTCACGTCTGCGACCCACGAACGACGTCGTGCGGTCCACGATGGGTGTGGCGTCTGGCCCTGTGTCGTTCATGTCCCTCTACGATGCCTCGACCGAAGTCGTGAAGCAGGGAGGCACGCGTCGGGGGGCCAACATGGGCATCCTGCGGGTAGACCACCCGGACATCCTCGACTTCATCACCTGTAAGAACGACATCACCAAGATCACGAACTTCAATATCTCGGTGGCAGTGACCGACGCGTTCATGCGGGCCGTCGAGGATGGCGAGTCGTACGACCTCATGCATCCGCGCACCGGCGAGGTGGTGGGGCAACTGGACGCCCGTGAGGTGTTCGACAAAGTCGTGCACGGTGCGTGGAAGACCGGGGAACCAGGGGTCTTCTTCATCGATCGAGCGAACGCGTTCAATCCGGTGCCACATCTGGGCAGCTACGAGGCGACGAATCCGTGTGGGGAGCAGCCGTTGCTGCCCTACGACGTGTGCAATCTCGGCTCGATCAACGTCGGAGCGTTCGTGCGCGACGGCAATGTCGACTGGGACGGGTTGCGGCGGACGGTGCATCTGTGCACGCATTTCCTCGACAACGTGATCGACGTGAATCGGTATCCGCTTCCCGAGATCACCGCGTTGGCGAATCGGATCCGGCGCATTGGACTGGGCATCATGGGCTGGGCGGACTTTCTGATTCGCGTGGGCGTGCCATACAACTCGGACGACGCCATCGAGTGGGGTCGACGGTTGATGCGCTTCGTGGACGACGAGGCGAAGGTGGAGAGCGAGCGGTTGGCCGGAGAGCGCGGCGTATTCCCAGAGTGGGACCGCAGCATCTGGGGGCCGGACGAGACCTGTGCGCGAGGCGCCGACGGTGCTCGGGTACGGCCGGAACGCCGATTGCGGAACTGCAATCTGACCACGGTCGCGCCGACCGGGACCATCTCGATCATCGCCGGGTGCTCGTCGGGCATCGAGCCGCTCTTTGCGGTCGCGTTCATGCGGAACCAGGCGGGAGTCCTGATGCCCGATGTGAACGGGGACTTCGTGGCGATCGCCAAACGCGAAGGTTGGTACTCGGAGGAGTTGATCCAACGGATTGCCGAAGAGGGTCACATCGATTTCCCACAGGTACCGGAGCGGTGGCGCCAGGTCTTCGTGACGGCCCACGACGTGACGCCCGAATGGCACATTCGGATGCAGGCGGCATTCCAGGATCACACCGACAGTGCAATCAGCAAGACATGCAACTTCCCGAACTCGTCGACCGAAGATGACGTCCGCGCGATCTACGAGATGGCGCATCATATGGGATGCAAAGGCGTCACCGTGTATCGCGACGGGAGCCGGGACCGGCAAGTGCTGTCGACCGGGAAGACGGCGAAGAAGGTGCAGGAACAGGCCGAGGGTGGGGACGCGGACGGACGCGCGACTGAAGTCGCCGAGCTGAAAGCGACGATCGCGGAGCTCGAGGCGGAGTTGCTCCGCACCAAGCAGAAGATGCATGAGGTCGAATCCGAAAACCTCCAGCGGCGGGCAAAGCGGTCTCGGCCCGAGCTGCTGCGTGGCGCCACCCGCCGACTGGAAACCCCGCTGGGAACGCTGTACGTCACGATCACGGAAGACGATCTCGGGCAGCCGTTCGAGATGTTCATGAGCCTTGGGAAGGCGGGTGGGGCGCTGATGGCCGACGTGGAAGCCATCGGGCGGCTCATCTCGCTGGCGCTCCGATCGGGCATTCCCATCAAGGAGATTCACCGCCAACTCCGTATGATCTCGTCGGACCGGGCGGTTGGGCTTGGACCCAATAAGGTGTTGTCGGTTCCCGATGCAGTTGGCATCGCGATCGAGCGATGGATGCAGGACAAGCAAGGCGTGCAGCAGGATTTTCTTGAGGCGGCTGAAAGCGCCCCGCGTGTGGTGGTGCGGTCGGCGACGAAGCGTGTCCCAGGCGCGCAGGAAGCGCTGGTGGAGCATCATCGCCTGAACGCCGAGCAACATGCTGGCGCATGTCCCGACTGCGGATCGCAACTCGAATTCGCCGAGGGATGTATGAAGTGCCACGTGTGCGGGTTCAGCGAGTGTGGCTGATCGGCCCTTGGTGGGGACGGGACGGGGCGGCAGTCGATCTGTCGCCCCGTTTTGCATTGGGGGCGATTTCGCGTTTTGCCTTGTCGGTGTAGCTTGGCGGGATGAAAGGCAAGATGGCTGGGCTGCTCGATCAACTCCGGCGACTGCGAGACGAGCGGCGCGCGCTCGGCTGGCGGGGCCTCGTGCGGAAGCGCGGTTGGCGCCTCGTGCTCCTCGTCATCGTTGGATATCTCGTGCGCGACCTCGTGTTGTACGTGGTGATCCCGATCGCTGTCGCGGCGGGTCTCGCTCCATGAGCAGGAGAACAGCATGATGACGGCCAAACAGTGGGCACGCGTCAAGGCTCCTGGTGTGCACGGATTGCGGCGGGGTGCCTGGTATGTCGTGGTGGGCGCTGGTCGATCCGGAATGCTCGTGCTGAATGTGAGCATGCGAAACGTGCCCATCCCGAACGACCTCGTGGAGATCCGCGACGGCAAGCCCACGGTGTGGAGTGTAGTGCAGTGGGACCCGTCGGATCGGGGTGCTGAGCGCGTTGCCGAGGTCGGGTACGGTTTCCAGTATCTGGTGTGCCCTGCATGCCGCACCCGCGCGCAAGTCGGCGGAGAGCACCCGGCCGATCTCACCTGTCCAGCGTGCACGGGCGCGTTCGAAGTCGATTGGAACTCCCTGTGCTAGACGCAGCTACGACCGCATGACGGGTGCGCCGAGCCGCTGCCGCCCTCGGACGTCGTCGACTGGTCGCCCACCCCCCTATATTCTCCGACATGCGGTCCCAAGCGCGTAGGTCGACGGTCACCGTTCGCGTGGGGGCGGTGCCAGTCGGCTCCGCGCACCCCATCGTCGTGCAGTCCATGACCAACACGGATACCGCAGATGTGCCAGGCACCGTGGCACAGGTCACAGCGCTGGCGGACGCGGGGAGCGAACTGGTGCGCGTGACCGTGAACAACGACGCTGCCGCCGCCGCAGTCCCAGAAATCGTCGCGCGTCTCGAGGCCGCCGAGTGTCCGGTCCCCATCATCGGCGACTTCCACTACAACGGACACATTCTGCTCACCGAGCACCCAAAGCTCGCAGACACGCTGGCCAAGTACCGAATCAATCCGGGAAATGTCGGTGCGCGTCGTCGAGACGAGAACTTCCGCACCATCGTTGAAGTCGCAATCGCACATGGCAAGCCGGTTCGCATCGGCGTCAACTGGGGCTCGCTCGATCGCAATCTCCTGACCGAGCTCATGGACGAGAATGCTCAGCGTGCCGAGCCGTTGGCGGCGGAGGATGTGACCCTGAATGCGATGGTCGAAAGCGCGATGCGATCCGCCGAGCTTGCCGAACAGGTAGGCTTGCCGCACGACCACATCGTTCTGTCGGTGAAGATGTCGCAGGTGCAGGATCTGGTCGAAGTGTATCGCCGCCTCGCACCGCGATCCGACTATCCGCTGCACCTCGGGCTCACGGAGGCCGGGATGGGGACGAAGGGCACCGTTGCGAGTGCCGCAGGCATCGCCATCTTGCTGCAGG
>JAOTWK010000434.1 GCA_029862935.1 Gemmatimonadota bacterium
GAAGTAGTTCCGCGCTGCCGCAACAATGCGCTCGACCTGCTCCTCGAACGACAACTCCGTGGTGTCTACCACCAGGGCGTCTGGATGCTGCCGGAGCGGCGCAACGGAGCGGGTCGAGTCCAGGTGGTCGCGGCGTGCGAGTTCCTCGCTCTCGGCCCGCACCGCCTCCGCACTCGAGCCTCGTTCCTCCTGGAGCAGCCGACGGCGGGCACGCTCCTCGGGCCGCGCGGTCAGGAAGACCTTCACAACGGCGTCGGGAAACACCACCGTCCCGATATCCCGACCTTCCAGCACGGCGCCCCGCGGGTGGCGAGCCACCGCCGCCCGGACTTCCTCGTTGACCCACCGGCGGACCTCGGCGATGGCCGCGACCTCGGACACGCGGTCGGTGACCCGCTCCGCCCTGATGGCTTGCGACACGTCGGCCCCAGCGACCTCGGGACGAAACCCGGTGGCGGTGACATGAAGGCGGATCGGGAGCGAGCGGGCGAGCCCCACGAGGCGGCCCCCGACGAGAGGCACCGCGGCATCCAGCGCCGCCAGCGTCACGGCCCGGTAGAGGGCTCCGCTCTCCACGTGCGGGAGCCCCAAGCGTTCAGCCACGGCCTGGGCTGTGGTCGACTTCCCAGATCCCGCGGGCCCATCGATCGCTACGACACGACTAGACATGCGTCGCAATATGCGCGAGGTCCGGAAAAAATTCTGGATAGCTGACGGCGGCCGAGCCCGTCTCGGTCAGATGCACTTGAGCGCGATCCGTCATGCCCAACACCGAAAAGGCCATGGCGAGTCGATGGTCACCAGCCGTTTCCACCCGACCGCGCGCCGGACGATCCGAGCCCTGCACCAACAGATCGTCCCCCTCCACCTCCGACTCCACGCCGATCGCCCGCAGGTTTTGGGCGATGAGACCAAGCCGGTCACTCTCCTTGACCCGCAACTCGCCGACCGAGCAAAACCGTGACACACCATCGGCGCGCGACGCCAACACCGCCAACATTGGAATCTCGTCGATCAATGACGGGATCTCCTCCGGCTGGACGGTCACCCCCGTGAGGCCGGCCGGGCGCACCACAAGATCGGCCACCGGTTCGCCACACGCGGTACGCTCGTCGACTCGGGCGACGTTGCCGCCCATTCGCGCCAAGGCGTCAAGAAATCCCGTGCGCGTCGGATTGACCCCTACCCCTCGCACCACGAGTTCCCCCTCTTGGGCCACCGTCGCAGCGCCCACGAGGAAGGCCGCCGACGAGAGATCTCCCGGGATTTCCAACTCGACATCCGGCAGCGCCGGCCACGAGTCCGGAGGCCCACGGAGATCGACGGTCGTTCCGTGCGTGCGAATGTCGAAGCCCAAATACTCCAGTAAGCGTTCCGAGTGGTCCCTGGAACGCGCCGGCTCGGACACGCTCACGGACACACCACCGCTCACGCCGGCGAAGAGCAATGCCGCTTTGATCTGCGCACTGGCCACAGGAGTGTGATACCGGTAGTCCCGAAGGTTCGCGCCGCGAATCGTGAGCGGCAGGCCGTCCCCCACCGCTTCCTCCACCGTCGCACCCATCGCCCGCAACGGCACCGAGACTCGTCTCATGGGCCGGCGCCGCAGGGAAGCATCTCCCGTGATCCGCGCCGCGACTGGCTGCCCCGCAATCGCCCCCATGAGGAGGCGCGCCGTCGTCCCGGCGTTGCCGCAATGCAGCGACCGTGCGGGGGTGCGCCACACACGACCTTCCACGTGCACGCGACGTCCCCGCCCCAATGGACTCACTCGTACGCCCATCTGACGGAGCGCGCGCGCTGTCGCCCGCGCATCGACGGCCGTCAGCGCTCCAACAAGCGTCACACGAGATCGACTGAGGCCCGCCAGAATCAGTGCCCGGTGTGTGACACTCTTGTCGCCCGGAGGAATCACCTCTCCACCCACCCTCATCGTTCGAACCGTCCACGCCAGCCGGCGGCTTCGGCCAACCACAGCTCGATGGCGGGCCGATCACCGTCCGTCAGGGCCTGCCGAAGCGTCTCGACCGAGCCGGCAAGGCCATCCAGTGGGGCAGCGAGGTTGTCACGATTTGCGAGGAGCACGTCCACCCACGGCTCCACGGGGTCAGCCGCCGACCCAGTTGCATCGAGCGCCGAGGCACCGTACGTGATGCCCGAGGGTCCGCCGCGGGAGAGCGCATGGGCCAACGCCGATGCGACCGCGCGTGGCAGATGACTCGTCCAGGCCAACGAGGCATCGTGCACCTCTGCGGCAATGCTGACCGGCTGCGCTCCTATCACCCGTTTCCAGAAGTCTGCGATCTCTGCCGCAGCGGTCGACCCATCGGGCAGTGGTGTCACGTAGACCACCGCCCGTTCCAGCGCTTGCGACGAGGCTTCCCGGAATGCAAGGCCCGTGAACGGCATGAACGGGTGAGATCCGGCAAATACCCGAGCGAGCGCGAGTTCGTGTGCGCGATGCACCACTTGGCGCTTAATGGGGAGGGCATCGGTACAGTGGACGCCTCGCTCGACGAGTGGCCCAGCCAGGTGCTCCAACAGGGACAGTGTCGATCTCAGGTCGGCAGCGAGCACGACGAGGTCGCTACCCTCGACGACTCTGACGGGATCGTGTGCGAGTTCTGTCACCGCACCCGCGCGGACCGCCGCTACTCCCTCCTTTGTCCGCGCATCGTACCCGACGATCCGGTCCACCCCGTGCTCGGCGGCGCGGAGCGCGACCGAACCACCCACCGCGCCCAAACCAATGAGACCTAGACGCTGCGGTCGCATGCTATGTAATGGAGAGCCAACGGCGGTGCATTCTCGTGCTCCACAGTCATGAGAGGGCGGCGAGGAGTGCGCCGGCGCCTGCCACGAGCATCGCCCCCCAGGCAAACCACCTGGCACCGCCTCGAGCACTCGCGACAGCGACGGCGCCGAGTCCCAAGAACGGTCCTACCAGCAAGGCACCGACGCCCAGCATCATGGTCAGGTAGGGCACGGATTGCGCCGACAGACCGCTGCCGGTTGGGGACAGCACGAGGCCAACAACGACGGCGCACACCGCGAGCACCTGACTGGCCGTGAGCACTCGGGCCAGCCGCCCCGCGACCGGGTCTGCATGCGGACGCTCAGAACTGGGCGACACCGCGACTCACCATTCTGACCGCGACATACAACAAGAGCACCACGAAACCACCTTTCAAAAAGCCGGCATCGAATCGTCGGGCGACCAGCGCAGCGATGCCAGCCCCTAGCAGCGTTCCGAGCAGCGTGGCACCGGCGATCCAGAGCCGTACGTCACCCCGCGCCACGTACACGGCGGCGCCTGCGGCAGCTGTCAATCCTATGATGTACACGCTGGTAGCAACGGCCCGCTCGAAGGGCATCCCGACGAGCAGGTGCAAAATCGGAACATTGAGCACCCCTCCTCCCACCCCCAGCAGTCCGGACACAACCCCCGATCCCACGGATGCGCCTTGAGCAGCGCCACGGCGGCGTCCCGTGAAACCAGACGCGGAGTGTGCGGGGGCCTGTCTCCACGGCCACATGCGATGGGCAGTGAGCAGCAACAGCACCGCAAAGGCAAAGTACAGCGGGCCGGCGGGCACGAACGCCGCCACAAGACCCGCTCCAACGGCACCCACCACAGTGAAGAACTGCAAC
>JAOTWK010000435.1 GCA_029862935.1 Gemmatimonadota bacterium
TTAGCGGCACCGGCCTTCACGATGTCTCCGTTCAGTCCGACACCAAGCCGCTACGCCTCCCGGCACCGGAGGAGTTTGTTTGGCAGTATGTGCATAGCACCCCGCTCGCGGGCGCCGTGGCGCAGCTGGATGACGACCATCGCGGCTTACTGGAGCGCGACGTCGTCGCAAAGTGGCAGGAATTCGTAAAGGATCGCGCCTTGGTGCTTCAGGTGCGCATGGTAGTGGCGACGGCCCGAAAGTAGAAGTCCTGTGCGGCGGCCTAACAAGCGTTTGCCGCCGACGGCGGCGACGGCTCGTGGCGGGATACGAGCACCCAGCCGCCGCTCCTGAAACGCAGGGACGTTAGGCAGCACCGTCGGTTCTGCTGATGGACGCGCCATGGCCTCCTACCAGTCAAGTGTCGGAGATACCATCCTGCTTTGGTGGCGACAGAAACGGCCACAACGCGGACGAAGAGACGTCTTACTTCGGAGGAGCCGGGTATGAAGCTCCATGAGATCGGACTATTTGCCGCGGATCCAGAGGCTAGCAGGAAGTTCTACCACGGCATACTCGGGCTGAGGCTAGATCATGATGAACCGGGCCTCGCCGTCTTCGACGGCGGCTGGCCCGGACTCGAGATCGGTGCCTGCTCGGGTTATCCGGATCGGTTTCACCTATCGTTCATCGTCGATGACGTGGATCGGTTGGCCGACGACCTTCGGGCGAGGGCAGTAGAGTTTGAGGGCCCTGCGGATATTCACCTCGGTAAGCGGGGTATCATGCTGACGGACCCCGACGGTCTCCGCGTCCTCATACAGAGTCCGACGGGCGCATCGCCAGCGTGGCTCCAGAGGATGGTGGACTAGGAGCACGAGGAAGGTGCCGCCCAACAGGCGCTTGAAGCAGGGGGGCGCTCGGGGGACTGAGTTCCCAGTGTGCAGGAGGTCCCGATGCCGGACAGAGGAAGAATGACTTTGCGACGCGGCAGGCTGCACGCCCGCAGCTGAAGCGATGACCGTTAGGCAGCTTACGAGGGATCTCGATGCAACCCGACCGAGAGCACATGGCAGCCTTTGGTGCCGCGATTAGGACTGCGATGGAGTCCGCCGACCAAGAGGTCGAGCTCCCCGGGCCCAACGGCATGACGTTTCGCGTGATCAAGCACCCGGCCCCCGGCGTACAAGCGCGCATCGAGATAAGTGCTGGCGGCTCTGCGACCATGACAAACCTGCTGTGGGAGCCGGCTGCCTCGCGGCCCGCTGCTTACCCTACCGAGCTTCCGTTCATCCCGAACACGAAGTGCGGAACCTCCACGACCACTGCGGAGGGGCGGTATCGGGCGCAGGCCCAATGGCACGCGCTGGAGAATGCGGGGGCCATTCTCGAGCAGGTGGTTGCGGTGAGTCTGGCAGAGGGATGGGAGCACACGGCGGTGCAACCGAGCACACCGCCGCCGACGCAGATGGTCACGCTGCAACGCGGCGACGAGCAGCGGACGATCACATTGTTCGCCGTGCCAGGCGCGGGAATGGTGTTGCTATCCGAGTCAGGACCGACGCCGGCAACGTGAACGCTGCCTAACAAGCGCATGGACCTGCCGAGCGCGTGCGTTCTAAAGGAAACAGAATGACTGGGCGCCTGGCGTTGATCCGAGTACGTTCACCCTACGGCGTGGCCCGCGAGCCTGTTCGCTCGCAGCTCAAGCGCTGACCGTTAGACGGACCAGCTTCCCACGGCTGAAGAGATGTTCAGGGAGCACAAGGATGCCATCCGAACCGCGTCGCGCAAGCACTTCCCCCGTTGAGGTCGGGGCCGTCGGGAAGACGGGGTTCTGGCTCTATATCGACGATCGAGAGTTGTACCTGCCGTTTGATTGGTTCCCGTGGTTTCGGAACGTCACGATCGACGCGCTAACGACGATCGAGCGTCCAAGTTCCAACCACCTGTATTGGCCGGAACTGGATGTGGACGTGGCTGTCGCATTCATCGAATACCCGACCGTGAACGACCGCGAAATGCCGTTTAGCAAGGCCGCTCATCGGGTGCTGGCGCTGGCCGGCGACGAAGCGCAGCGTCTCTGTCACCCATACGTCGGCACTGAGCACCTGGTCCTTGCGTTGACTCGTCAGACGCAAGGCACGGTGGGGACCGCGCTCCGCACACTCGCCGTCAATGGGGAGCGCGTACGGACCACGATCGGGACGACTGTGACTCCTGGCAACGCCACACACGGCCAACGGCTTTCGCACACGTCGCGCACGAAGAGAGTCCTCGTGTTGGCGAAGCACAGCGCACAGGCTTTCGGCGAGTGTGAAATCACTGCCGAGCACCTACTCCTTGGCGTGCTACGGGAAGCGTCAGGGGTGGGTGCTGCGGTCCTCTTGCATCACGGACTCTCCGAGGCCGCGGTCCTCGGCGAAATCATGCGGATCAAGGGCGGCGATGGCACATCAGATCTGCCGTGAGTGGCCGTCTAACACGCGCATGGACCTGGCGAGCGCGTACGTCTTCAAAAGGAAGTGAATGACTGAGCGCCTGGCGTATGACACAAGTACGTTCACCACAATGCGCGCCCGGCGAGCTGTTCGCTCGCAGCTCAAGCGCTGACCGTTTAGGTGGCGCAGAAATCTCAGGAGAACCGATCATGAATGCGTGGACGACGAGGATTTCGCTGGCTGCTGCCGGAATCAGCTTGATTCTGGTCGGCTGTCGGCCCGACGGTGGCCTTTCGCCGGGCGAGGGCTACGTCGATGTGCCGGGCGGAAAGGTGTGGTATCGCATTGTGGGCAGCGGTCCGGCAACACCTTTGCTGGTGCTTCACGGTGGCCCAGGAGCTCCGTCCTACTACCTCAAGCCACTTGCCGCTCTGTCCGACGAGCGCCCTGTCGTCTTCTACGATCAACTGGGTGCGGGTCACTCGGAAGCACCTGCAGACACAGCCCTATGGCGGGTGGATCGCTTCGTTAGAGAACTGGCACAGGTACGAAAGGAGTTAGGTCTGCGCCAGGTACACATCCTCGGCCATTCCTGGGGTTCCATGCTTGCCACGGAGTACCTGCTCACAGAGCCAGCGGGCGTACGAAGCCTTGTGCTGGCTAGCCCGGCGCTCAGCGTCACGCGCTGGGTGCGCGATGCAGACAGTCTCAAAGCGACTTTGCCGGACTCTCTGCAAGCGATCATTGCCCATCACGAGGCGTCCGGGACAACAGAGTCACAGGAGTATCAGGGTGCTGTCATGGAGTATTATCGCCGTTTCCTGGCAAGGAAGCAGCCTTGGTCTGCCGACATTGACAGCACTTTCGCGCAGTTCAACACCGATTTGTACGGCTACATGTGGGGGCCGAGCGAGTTCGCAGCCACCGGCACGCTGAAGGACTACGACCGTACCGACAGACTGCCAGAGCTGGCTCTTCCGGTCCTGTTCACCGCCGGTCGTTACGACGAGGCCACTCCGGCCACTGTGGCCTATTTCCAGAGACTAGTAGCCGGTGCCGAGTTGGCCATACTGGAGGGGAGTGCGCACCTGACCATGCAGGATGAGCCCGAAGAGTACGTACGCGTTATCCGCCGCTTCCTACAGCGAGTGGAGCAGCGATGACCCGCCCCTCTATCCGCGCCACCTGACAGGCGCATGGACGCTATAGGCCGCATACGATACACT
>JAOTWK010000038.1 GCA_029862935.1 Gemmatimonadota bacterium
AGATCGAGGTGGTCGAGAACGGGTTCCCACCCACGAGCAGCGGGTGAAAACTCAGAATCTGCCGCAGCTTGGGGTGACGCACGTGCCGGGCGACCAAACCGTGCACCGTGCGGTAGCTCTCGAGCCGGATCATGTGTGGCACGATGCGCGCCATGCTCCACCAGCTGTCGAACGGCACGTGCGCGAGCTTGTCGAACCCGACTCGGAAGATCTCCTCGCTCTTTTGCACGAATCGCTCGTAGCCCGCGACATCGTCTGGAGCGATGCGTGCCACCTCCCGACGCATCGCGTCGGCAGAGCCGGTGTAGTCGAACACCTCGCCATCGTCGAAGCGAATGCGATAGAACGGAGAGACCGGCCGCAGGTCAATGTCGTCTGCCAGGCAGCGTCCGGCCAGGGTCCACAACTCCTCGAGCAGGAACGGCGCGGTGATCACGGTGGGGCCCGCGTCGAACACGAACCCGTTTTGGTGGAACACCCGGGCGCGGCCACCTGGGGTGTCGAGTCGGTCGTACACAGTGACGCGGTAGCCGCGGGCCGCGAGGCGCACGGCGGCGGCGAGCCCCCCGAAGCCGGATCCGATTACAGCGGCGTGCGGGGGGCCGCTCCGAGAGCGAGATCGCTCGCCCTGCGCCACGACGCTGGCTTCCGTCACGCCTTCGCACCGGGTTCGGTCCGCAGTGACAACAGTACCGCTCTGAGGCTTGGCATGTCACCGAGCACAAGGGCACCGATGTCCTTCATGGCGTCGCCGTAGTCAGGCGCGGCGGCGCCGCCCGCGAGGACGGCAACGCCCGGTCCAACGCGCGCCCGCAGGTCGCGCAGCTCGTCGCGGAGGGCTGGATCATCGTTGGGGTGGGACACGCTGAGTGCTATGGCCGATGCGCCGATCCGCTCGACGGTGACGGCGATGTCTTCCGCAGGGACGTTGGCACCCAGGTAGGTGACGTGCCACCCCGTGCCGGCAGCCGTGGCCGCAACCACCAGGGCCCCGAGCTCATGCATCTGATTTGCCGGTGTGGCCACGACGACCGATGGGCCGTCGGCCATCGGGGTTCGCGTGAGGGCCAGATCGGACAGCATGCCGCGCACCACGGCGGTGGCGAGATGCTCGTGGGCGATGCTCAGCTCGCCGCGGTACCAGCGGTCGCCGACGTGCCGCATCAGCGGGACGACGAGTCGCTCGATCAGATCACCCGGACTCAGCACCAGCGACGCGCGATTCAACGTAGATTGAAGCGCGCCACCGTCGAGTGCGTGCACGGCTGACAAGGCGCTTTCGAGAAACGGCTGGGTGGCATTCGCGGCGCCGCTGTCGACCGGGCGGACCTGACCCACGGCCGCGCTCAGGTCCTCAGCGACGAGGCGGCGCAGCTCGCCATCCGACAGTTCGGCCAGCTGGCCGATGCTCCGGCCGGCCTCCGTCGCCTGTCGGAGGAGGGCGAGCCGGGCGATGTCCGCGTCGGAGTAGAGCCGTCGTCGGGAGGCGGAGCGGCCTGGCACCACGGCGCCGTACCGACGTTCCCAGGCGCGGAGCACATCCGCGGTGAGGCCGGTACGCTTGGCCACCACCTGAATGGGATGCCGCGGCTGCGTCGGATCAGATTGATTGCCCATACTCACGGCTTTCACAGAACGAGAGTTCACGATAGCGGTTTAAAATATGTCCTGGACACGAATTAGACAATATCCTGGTCGCGACCGGGCTTTCGAGGGGGGCGGTCCTAACTGCTGTGCGGTCAAGGCATTATGTGGTGGGTGCGCGAAATGAGCTTGGCCGCGGACTTCGAGTTCTCGCTCGCCCGCCCAGGTGACGTACCGGCGGTTTGCGAGCTTGTGCGCGACGCGGGGCTTCCGGACTCGGGACTCGACGAGTTGCGGGAGACCCTCATTGTGGCCCGCACCGGCGACACCGTGGTGGGCTCGGCGGCCCTCGAGCTGTATGCGCCGGCCGCGCTGCTCAGGAGCGTCGCCGTGAGGACGGCCTATCGAGGGACGGGGCTCGGGGCGACGCTCACACAGCGATCACTGTGGCTCGCGAAAGAGCGCGGGATTGAGCGCGTCTATCTGCTCACCGAGACCGCCGCGACGTTCTTCACGCGGTTTGGTTTTCGGGTCATCGGCAGGAGTGCGGTCGACCCGGCGGTTCGCCAATCGGAGGAGTTCACCACGCTCTGTCCGGAGTCGGCGCAGGCCATGGTGCTGGACGTCCACTAGTCCCGCGGCGCGCTGAAAGAAAAAGGGCCCCGGTCACCACGACCGGGGCCTTATCCGCACCGTGCCCTCGACGGCTCAGCCGCCCCGCCCCTTCGCCACCTGACGTTCCACGCCGCCCTCGAAATACTTGTAGTTCTTGTCGATGTACTCCTTCATCTCGTCGGGCACATCCTCTTCGGGATAGATGGCATTCACCGGGCACTCTGGCTCACACGCCCCGCAGTCGATGCACTCGTCGGGGTGGATGTACAGCATCTCCTCGCCCTCGTAGATGCAATCCACGGGGCAGACATCCACGCACCCACGATCCATCGTACCCACGCAGGCCTCTGTAATGATGTACGTCATGCACTCTCTCCGGCGAACGGTAAAGCTTGAGACGCGTGCAATCTTCACTGGGGTCAAGCGTTGTGTCAAGCGGGTTGCGCGGCCCCCTATTCTGACGATACACATGCTCCGTCTATGCGAATCGTGTCTCTGCTGGCGAGCGCCACGGAAACCGTCTGTGCCCTCGGCTTGGGCGAGCACTTGGTCGGGATTTCACATGAGTGTGACTACCCGCCGGAAGCGCTCGACAAGCCGCGCGTAAGCCGGCCGCGCTTCGACCCGAGCGGGCTGACCAGTGGCGAGATCGACCGTGCGGTCCGAGCGGCCATGACCGAGCACGGAAGTGTGTACGAGCTCGATCGTGACCTGTTGCGGGACCTCGCACCCGATCTGATCATCGCGCAAGCCGTGTGTGACGTCTGTGCGGTCCCCACATCATTGGCCACGGAAGCGGCTGCCCTGCTGGATGGGCGCCCGCGGGTGTTGTCTCTCGATTCTCACACGGTCGACCAGATCCTTGAGGGGATTACCTCGGTCGGAACGGCCGCCGCCGCGGCAAGAGCTGCCGAAACGCTCGTCTCTGAGTACAACGCGCGTTTGGATCGCGTTCGCCAACGAGTTCGCGGCGTTGCCCGGCCTCGTGTCTTGGCGGTCGAGTGGTTGGACCCGCCGTTCCTCCCCGGACACTGGGTGCCGCAGATGATTGACCTCGCTGGAGGAGAGCCGCTCGAGTGCGCGGCGGCTCGGCCATCGCGTCAGGTCAACTGGTCGGACCTCGCGGCCCTCGACCCTGATGTGCTCGTCATCATGCCGTGCGGATTCGGATTGTCGGCGTCACACGTCGATGCCACGGCGCATCAGGAGGAGCTCGTGGCCGTGGCGGGGCGGGCCCTTGGTGCTGGTCGCGCGTACGTCGTCGACGGGTCTGCGTACTTCAACCGGTCGGGACCGCGGATGGTCGATGGGGTAGAGATCATGGGAGCGCTGCTCCACCCTGAGCTGTTCCCGGAGGTCGAACTGGACGGGCGAGCGGCGGTGTGGTACCCCGTCGCCTAAGCATGTACAAGGAGGAGCATCGATGCGATACAGTCCCATGATGGTTCAGCCCATGCGCGAAGACCTCACACGGTTGGGGTTCAAGGAGCTCTTGACGCCTGAGGAGGTGGACCGAGAGCTGGGGAGCTCGGCAGGAACGTTGCTCGTCGTGGTGAACTCGGTCTGTGGGTGCGCCGCCGGCATGGCCCGCCCTGGCGTAGCACAGGCACTCGGGCACGCCGTGGTTCCGGATCGCCTCGCGACGGTGTTTGCGGGCATGGAGATCGATGCGACGGATCGGGCACGCTCCTATTTCACGGGCTATCGGCCCTCGTCCCCCCAAATCGCGCTGTTCAAAGACGGTCAGGTTGTCCGCATGCTCGAACGGAGCGACATCGAGGGCCGTGTTGCGCAGGATATCGCGGAGGACCTCAAAGCCGCCTTCGACGCGCACTGTACGCCGACCGCGTGATGCTCGAGCGGCGCGGGCATTCATGATTCTGCTCGATCCCGATGCTCGGCCGCTCGTTGGCCATCGAGGCGCGTCGGCGGAGTACCCTGAGAACACGACGCTTGCCTTCGACCGCGCTCTCGAACAGGGCGTGGACGCGTTGGAACTCGATGTGCGCGTGACCGCCGATGGCGTGCCGGTGGTGATTCACGATCCGACCGTGGACCGCACCACCGACGGTTCGGGTGCGGTGCGCTCCCTTGTACTGGACCAGCTACGGCAACTCGACGCGGGGTGCGGGGAGCGTATCCCCACGCTCGACGAAGTGCTGGGGCGTTACCCAACCACGCCGATGATCCTCGAGATCAAGGAAGTCGAGGTTGCGGCCGACGCGATCGACGTGTTGCGGCGTCACAGCGCGACGCCCCGGATCCTGGTCGGCTCGTTCGAGCACCGGGCGCTCGCGCCGTTCACAGCGGCGGGGTTTCACCGGTCCGCGTCGCGGCGCGAGACGGTGCTGTGCTGGGCGGCCGCGCGCCTGCGCCTGACGTTCCCAGGTTTCAAATTCGAGGCGTTCACCGTTCCCGAGCAGCAGGGTGCGTTGACCGTCGTCGATGCGGCGTTCCTCAACGTAGCGCGGCAGGCGGGTCGGCCGGTTCATGTGTGGACGGTGGATGACCCGGCTCGAGCGCGCCGGCTGCGAGCGGCTGGCGTGTCCGGTATCATTACCAATCAACCATCCAAGATGCACGACCTCTAACCGAATACGGTGGGCCTGACCATGCGCAACGTTTCGAACGTCCGTTTCCTCTCCACCATGGTGCTCGTCGGGCTGACCCTCGCCTGTTCGTCCCAGGCGGTGATGACCCAGGGCCCGCCGACGTGCGCGGCCGACAACGTGAATCTGAAGATCGTTGAGGGATTCTGTGCCGTGCTTGTGGCCGACAATGTCGGTCGGGCGCGCCACCTCACCGTGGCGCCGAATGGCGACGTGTTCGTGGCCTTGAGTGGGGGGCGGGGCCCCGGTGGTGCGCGCGTCGACGGCGGTGTGTTGGCGCTGCGTGATACGGATGGTGATGGGCAAGCCGACGTCACGGCGCGCTTTGGAGCGGGGGTGGGGGACGACGTCGAGTTCCGCGGCAGCTTCCTCTATTACTCGACGAATGATGCAGTGATGCGGTACCCCTGGCGGGAGGGGGCCCTGGAGCCCGCCGGACCCGCCGACACGATCGTGAGTGGACTGCCGGCTGAACGGAGCCATCGCGCCAAGAGCTTTGCGTTCGGCCCGGACGGATCGCTGTTCGTCAACATCGGATCGCCGTCCAACGCGTGCCAAGATCCACCACGGACCCCGGGGGCGTCGGGCAAGGATCCCTGTGACGAGCTCGCGACCCGTGCGGGGGTCTGGCGTTTCTGGGCCGACAGCCTGGGTCAGCGGCAGGCTGATGGCGTGCGGTACGCGACGGGCCTTCGCAACACCGTGGCCCTTGCGGTTCGCGATCAGGATGGGGCGCTGTATGGCGTCGTGCATGGCCGTGACCAGTTGTCGCAGCTCTGGCCGGAGCACTTTAGTGAAGAGGACGGTGCCGAGAAACCTGCCGAGGAATTCGTGCGCATCGTCGAGGGGAGCGACTTCGGATGGCCGTATTGCTTCTACGACCCGGCCGCGGGACGGAAGGTGCTCGCCCCTGAGTACGGTGGTGACGGCACCAGAGTTGGCCGATGTGCGCAGGCGGCCAACCCGCTCATCGGCTTCCCCGCGCACTGGGCGCCCAACGGATTGCATTTCTATCGCGGTCGGCAGTTTCCCGCGGCGTTCCGCGGCGGGGCGTTCATTGCGTTTCACGGTTCGTGGAATCGCGCTCCACTCCCGCAGGGCGGATACAACATCGTGTTTGCTCGGTTCGAGGGCGACGAGCCGCCCGGACGGTACAGCGTGTTCGCCGATGGCTTCGCCGGTCGTGACGTGAGTCCCCGAGGCGCGGAGCATCGGCCCGTGGGGATCGCCGAGGGACCTGATGGCTCGTTGTACGTGAGCGATGATACGGGTGGGCGGATCTACCGGATCCTCTACGTGGGACGCTGAGCCGTCAGCCATCAGCCGACAGCTGAAGGCTGATGGCCACCTCAGCTGAGAAGCTCTCGGAGCATCGGGCCCAGCAAAGCCAACGCCTCTTCCAGTTCGGCGCGCTCGCAGCCGTACCCGATCCGAATGTGCTGAGGGAGCTGGAAGTGTTCCCCCGGCACGAGCAGCACGTCGCAGTCCTTTCGCACGTGCTCGACCAGTTCGAGTGCGGACATCGGGTGGCCGTACCGCGCGAAGCAAATAGCACCGCACTCCGGGCGCTGCCACGTGAACAGACCATGGAACCCCTGTAACCACGCTTCCAAGATGGGGAGATTGGTTTGGAGGATTCTGCGGGTACGTGCGAGAATGGCGTCTCGGTGTTGAAGCGCGAGGGTCGCCAAGTGGTCTGCCGTCGGCCCGGGACTGATCACCGTATAGTCGTGTCGTCGGACGACCGCTTCTTTGAACTCCGCAGACGACACGATCCACCCGATGCGCAAGCCGGGTAGTCCGTACGCTTTCGAAAGCCCAGACACGATGACCGTTCGGTCGTGGCTACCCCAAAACGACGCGGTCTCGTGACCGTCGAGTTCGGCACCCCGATACACTTCGTCTACGAGGAGCCACGCCCCGGTCTCGCGCACGCGGTCGAGAATGGCCTCGCGCGCCGCATTGGAGAGCACGTGACCGGTAGGATTGTTGGGGTTGGTGACCACAACGAGCTTCGTTCCGTTGGGAATCGCGCGGGTGATCTCCTCGGTATCCGGCTCCCACCCGCGATCGTCGTGCAGCCAGAACTCCGAGACGTCAGCGCCGAAGTTCCGCGCCAGGCCGTGCGTCTGCATGTAGGTGGGCGTGAGTACAGCGACACGGTCCCCGGGCTCGATCAGCGTCCAACACGTGACGAAGTTGGCCTCTGAACTCCCCACCGTAACCGTAATCTGTTCAGGAGTCACACCCCCATATTGCGACGCGATCGCTTCGCGCAGCGCGACCGTACCGTCCGAGTAGTTATACACCATTCTGATATGGGCGAGTTCTTCAATGCCTTGCCCCGCCACCTCGAGTAACTCGGCGATCGAGAGTGCGTGCACGCCGCTCTCGGACAGGTTGAATCGCACCTGTTTCTCCCAGGTGCTCTGCCACCGTTCGAGATCGAATTGAACGAACGACATGATCGTTAGATCCTTGCCAAGTAGGTGATCTTGATGACAGCGCCTCGGTCGGACAGATCCCAGAGTGATTGATTGGAGCCGCGCTCTTCGTTGATCACGATGAAGAGATCGCTGCCGGGTCGATGAATCCAATTGAACCGGATGTTTGCCGAGACGCGGTTGTCGAGGCTGTTGTATTGGATGAGGGCGTTGAGGAAGACCCGCGTCGAGAATGCGTAGGCGAATCGGACTGATCCGATGTCGGCGGTGAACGCGCCCACGGGGAGGTCGACATCGTTGCGGACGTAGCTCAGGCCCACCGCAACGTGCGGGTCGGGATTCGCCGAGGCGGTGGCTCCGGCGGTCACGATGTGCCCGTCGTAGATCCCGCGTATCTCGCCATTCAACTGGAGCACGATGGGGTGATTGCTGCTGGTCGTGGCGAACCAACCGAACTGCCACGTGTCGTAGTCACCGACCGGCACCACGAGGTCTTCGAGGTCGAAGCTCTCGTCCAACCGCGTGAACCCCCGCTGATAGAAGAGGATAGCACTCTCACCGCTGTTCCACTGCGGGTTGACCCCGATGCCGGCTTGCCAGTCCTGTAACAGCCCGTCGGTGCGGGTGACATAGTCCCCGGCAACGAAAGAATCGACGCGCCGAAGGCCGAGAGCCGCCGGGCGCACGGTGAGGCGCGCAAATCCGTTGGTGCGGCGAATATCTTCGCGGGTGATGAACCCCATGTTGGCGGTGGCATCCGCAGTGATGTACAGGTGTTCTCCGGTGACACCCAATCGATCCGTCTGGAGGTCGAGTCCTAACCGGTAGGCCGTGCCCTCTCCACCGTCTCCTGACGCGGCGGTCCGCGCGACGAAGCCCTGAAGATTGAGCGGTCCGGCAGGCCAATAGGATGCGTCGACACCGCCGGCCGTGTTCCAGCCAACTGAGGAGCGACGATCAGTGACCATGGCCCCGACGTAGCCGCTGGCGCCGATGTCGCGCTTCACACGGGCGACCGCGAAGTTTTCCCGTGGGAGCCCGAACGCCCGGTCCGTCACTATGTTCAGCAACCCGACAGTCTGGCCACCCAGCCGGCCCGTGAGTCGCACGCCTCCGATGACGGGAACTTCGCGGGCATCGTCTTCGTCGTCATTGAGACCGATCTGCCGAGAAAAGAAAAGGAGGAACGGTGGCGTCTCGAAGAATCCCCGCGTGCCGAACTCGAAGATCCCGGCATTCTCGAGAAAGAACTCGCGCTTCTCGGGAAGGAAGAGCGAGAAGCGCGTGAGGTTCACCTGTTCGTCGTCCACTTCCACCTGAGCAAAATCGGTGTTGAGTGTGGCGTCGAGCAGCAGCCCCGGTCGCACTTCGTACTTGAGGTCCAAGCCGGCCTCCAGCCGCGGCTCGGTATCGATCCCCTCGAGCTCTGTTTGCTCTTGGGTCGCGCCACTCAAAACGTAGGGCTTGAGCTCCACGTTGATGCCTGCCCTCGGCAGATCACGGAGACCTTCGAGGTGGCCAGCCCGGCTGACCCGCAGAAACCCTTCGTTGGCTCTCGACCACGCGCTCCACAGGACCTCTTCGTTCTTGTGCCGAATGACACGGTAGACGTTGAATCCCCACACGCCACCGTCCGACGGGTAACGGAGGGTACGGAACGGGATTGCGAACTCGGCGCTCCACCCCTCCGCCGACCGATGGGCCCGCACGGTCCACACGCCTCGCCAATCAACGTTGAATTCCCGGCCCTCGTCCGTAATGAGCGCGTCGAACTCCGCGCCGTTGGGATTGGTCGCGAAGACGAACGCGTTCCGATTGTCGTGAAACGGATCGAACAGCAGCGCGACGGCATCATCACCGGCAAACACGGGGCGTCCGTCGAACGAGATCTCCATGACACGATCGCGCTGGAGAATCCGCGATATAACCGCATCGGGCTGGCGGCTGTGTGCCACGATTCCCACGTAGAGGGTCGTCGCATCGTACAAGACCCGAATCTCGGTTCGTTCAGTAGCCGGTGCACCCTCGAGCGGCTCTTGTTGCCGGAGTCCCGATGCCGCCGGTGCCGTACGCCAAGCCTCTTCGTGTAACCGGCCATCGAGATGGATGGTACCGGGCAGCGAGTCGTCGAGTCGCGTAGCGGCCACAGTTGGATGGGGTGCCTCCTGACCTCGACTTGGGGCGGCCAGCACGAGCGTGAGGATGGAGGCTACTGCGAGGCAGGGCGGCGCACGTCGGCGCGTGGGCGAGAGCGAGTCATGGCCGGACACCAGACGTTGCCGTCCCGCCCACTATGTCGGGCCCTGAGAGGGATGAACGGGCGCGCGCGCGTCGGACTTGCCTTCCATCCGATTGTCGAAGAAGCGTGTGGTCGGGTATGCGAAGTCCACGTCGTCGAATTCCGCAAAGGCCTCCAGGATGTCTTCCCAGATCGCCTCGGCCGTACCACGTCGTTTCCGCGGTTCACAGAGATAGCGGAGCGTGAGCAGCACGCCGTTGTCGACCACCGACGTGTACACGATCGGTGTGAGCGTCGCATAGAAGATCATGAAACGGCGAGAGAGCTCGCGAATTTGGTGCTCGGCGGTCTGTGTCAGGTGCGCCGCGTGCTTCTCCGCAATGGCGGTCATGGCGTCTTTGGCCGTGCGCCAGTTGCTCTCGAATGTGAGTACCACTGGGATCTCGTTCCAGATGTGCTGGAATCCCTTGGAGTAGTTCGCCAGGACCTCGGTGATCACCTTGCCGTTGGGGACGTGAACGATACGGCCGGTGCTTTGGTCCGCATCGACCCAATTCCCGATCTCGAGCAGTGTGAACTGGAAGATTCGGATGTCAATGACGTCACCGGCATGCGGACCAAGCTGAATCCGATCGCCTACTTCGAATGGGCGTCGCCACAGCACAAACATCCAGCCGGCCAGGTTGACAAGAAGGTCTTTGAGGGCGATCGCGATGCCGGCCGAGACGAGTCCCAGGAATGTCGCCAGCGATTGGAATCCCTCGAACCAGATGCGGCCGACGATCAGGATGCCGACGGGCACGAGCACGTAGGCGGTGGTCTTCTGCCAGCGGTACCGGATGCGAACGTCCTGGATCCGCCGCCACACGATTGCCAAGATGATGCGACGGATAATCCAGACGGCGAGAATGGCCGCCAGTGAGGTGCCGATGCGATCGAGCGTCTGCTCGCTCAGGCCCAGACTGGTCTGGAGCCAATTGCTGATCGCGGTCGTCCACTCGGCGAGTCTGTTCATGTCGGTTCCGGTTCGGGGATCATGGCTGCACGGAAAGGTGGTGGCAACAACGCGTGCTGGCCAGGGAGTCTTCCGCTCTCAGCGGAGCTTCGACAGGTCGGCGGGCTCCGCAATCCAGTGGTCCGGTTGGTGCTCCTCCAGAGTCCGCCGCGGGAAGGGGCCCCACAGCACGGCGCCCGTGGCAACGCCGGCGCCCCGGCCCGCATCGATGTCGTGTGGCGAGTCCCCCACGAAGATGGTGTCGGTTGTGCGGCTTCCAAGACGCTCGAGGGCGCGAACCACGGGCTCGGGATTCGGCTTGTGCCGCTCGACGTCGTCGGCAGTGACGACGACGTCGAAGAGACCATCGAATCCGCAGAGCGTGAGCCCGCGCTCTGCGCCATGACGCTTCTTGCTGGTGACGATCCCTAACCGCGTGCCGCGATCGCGCAGCTGGCCCACGGCTTCGAGGACGCCCGGGAACTCCTGCACCATCGCATCATGATGCTCGCGGTTGTGGTCGCGATACGTCGCGACCATCGCGTCGATCTCGGCCGGGTCGTTGGTGAACTTCTTGAACTGGACCCACAACGGCGTCCCGAGCCCCGCAATCCACACGTCGTCTGCCGGTGCGACGCCCCGGTGGGTCTCGAGCGTATGCCGATACGACGAGAGAATGAGCTCCGTCGAGTCGATGAGCGTCCCGTCGAGGTCGAAGAGGACCGTACTGAAGTGTTTTCGTGGCACGGACGGAATATACCGGACGGGCTCTGATGGGAGGCGCTGCGGCGCCAATCAGCGGTTCACCGAACGGAGAACACTGTGCGTACTTAGCCAGAGTCATTCCCCGGGCGCTATACTTACCTCCGACACGACTGCACGGCTGTCCTACGATTCGGAGACGCGGGATCACGACTGGTTCATGAGACGCTGCCACACATTGGCCTGGGCTCTTGCTCTCTTGCCCACCCTCCTGGTGGCGCAGGAGCATTCTGCTGCGCGGGTCAACGGATCCTCTCCCGTCATCGATGGTCGGATTGACGACGAGAGTTGGCAGTATGCGCCCGTCCTCGGTGATTTCCTGCAACGCAACCCGATGGAGGGTGCGGCGCCCAGCGAATCCACAGAGGTTCGGTTTCTCTACTCCGAGCACGATCTCTTCGTGGCGTTTCGGGGCTTCGATCGCGAACCGAGCCAAGTGCACGGCCTGCTCCACCGGCGCGATCAGCGAAGATCATCCGACTACTTCAGCCTCTTCATCGACACCTACCTCGACAAGCGCACCGCGTTCGAAATCAGTATCAATCCGTCCGGCGCCCGCCGCGACGTCCTGATTTATGGAGATGGCGCGGGTCGGGATGAGTCCTGGGACCCGGTGTTCGATTGGGCGACGTCGACCGATTCTCTGGGCTGGACGGTCGAGATGCGGATTCCGTTCTCGCAGCTCCGCTTCCCGTCGAGTGACTCGCTGGTGTTCGGGCTCCGGGTGCGCCGCAGCATCAACCGGCGCAACGAGGAGGTCAATTGGCCGTTCGTCCCCCGCGATCAAGCGGGTGAGGTGTCGAACTACGGCCGGCTCGTCGGGATGAACGGCGTTCCAGCGCCGCGCCGACTCGAGGTGCTGCCGTACATGGCCGGCAGTTCGGCGTTCGAGCCCTCCGAGGATGGCAATCCGTTCGCGACGGGCCGTCGATCGCAGTTTCGCACTGGCGGTGACGTCAAGTTCGGCCTGACCAGCGGTCTCACGCTCGATCTGACGGTGAACCCGGATTTCGGACAGGTCGAGGCGGATCCGGCGGAGGTGAACCTCACGGCGTTCGAGACCTTCTTCTCCGAACGCCGTCCGTTCTTCGTTGAGGGGACCAACCTCTTCCAGTTCGGGCTGCAACCGCCCGAGCGTCGCGAGTTCGGTGGTGGGGGTCGCGGGCAGGAAGGGCTGGTGTACACGCGCCGGATTGGCCGTTCGCCACAAGTCGATGCCGAGAGCGACGATGGTTACGCAGAAGAGGTTCGCCAGACCACGATTTTGGGCGCTGCCAAACTGAGTGGGCTCGTCGGCGGCGGGTGGTCGGTCGGCTTGGCGCAGGCGGTCACGGGCAAGGAGCAAGCGGCCATTGTCGACGGAGCCGGTGTCGAAGGTCGCGTACCTGTCGAACCGCTCACGAGCTACACGGTGCTGCGGGCCCAACATGTGTTGCCGCCGGGCCGGTTGGCGTACGGCTTGATCGGGACTGGGACGATTCGTCGGCTCGACGAGGCGGCATTCGATGAGCTTCACGAGCGAGCCTTCACGGGCGGGTTCGATCTCGTGGCGCGGTTCGGGCAGGACCAATACGAGTTTGCGACCGCCGTGACCGGCTCTCGCGTGGAGGGTTCGGCGGAGTCGGTCACTGAAACGCAACGCCGCTCCTCTCGGTACTTCCAGCGGCCCGATCAGACGCACTCGATCCTCGATTCGTCGCGCACGTCGCTCTCAGGGGTGGCGGGATACGCGCGGCTCGCCAAGGTGGTTGGGTTCGTCACCTGGGACCTGCGCTACGGCACGCGGAGCCCCGGGTTCGAGACCAATGACCTGGGATTTTTGCGGCGGGCCGACATCCACGAGCAGAGCGCCGAGCTGGAGCTTCGGTGGCTGGAGCCGGGCCCCGTGTTCCGGGAGTTCCAGTGGCGGTTCGAGGAGCAGGCCGAGTGGAGTTGGGGAGGGGAACGGGGGCGAACCTCGTTCGAGACGCGGGCCTCGGCCGACTTCCTCAACTACTGGAGTGCCGACGTCAACGTGGAGCGTAGCCTGCCGAGTCTCAGCACGCGTCTGTTGCGCGGTGGTCCCGGCTTTTCAGAGCCCGGTGAGTGGCAGTTCCGCATCGGCGGCCGCACCGATTTCCGCCGCCCAGTCTCGTTCAACGCGGGGGCGAACGTGACGCTCGAGGATGAGAGCGGGGCACGTCAGTGGGGTGCCAACAGCAGTGTGCGGTGGCGCCCACCCGGAAGTCTCTCCCTCAGCCTCGAGGGGCGAGTGAACTGGGGCACGACCGATCGGCAGTACGTGACGTCGGAAACCGTGGGCGACTCGACCTATTACGTCTTGGGATTCATCGACCGCCGTGAGGTCTCGCTCACGCTGCGCGCGGATGTGGTGTTGTCCCCTCGCATGTCGTTCGAGTTCTACGCGCAGCCGTTTGTGTCGGCCGGTCGCTATCCGCGCCTCAGTCTCGCGGCCGATCCAAAGGCCTCGGCGTACGCGGATCGGCTGGACCCCTTGGAGAGCGATCGTCTCACGCGACCGGGTGGAGACACATCCGTCGAGGTCGACGTCGACCGAGACGGTGCGGTCGATTTCGAGTTCGACGAGCCGGACTTCCGCGTCGTGTCGCTGCGCACCAACGCCGTGCTCCGGTGGGAGTTCCGGCCCGGCTCGACGCTGTTCCTCGTGTGGCAGCAGAACCGTCGGGGGAGTCGTGCGACCGGTGACCTCGATGCCGGGTCCGCCCTGTGGGACGCGTTCGAAGAGCCCGGCACCAACATCTTTGCGGTGAAGATCGCCTACTGGTTCGGATTCTGACCCGCCCGTCCTGGATCGGATCGCTGTCGACAGCAGGGAGCATACGATGCGTACACTGAACAGACTGGTCATTTCCACGCTGCTACTGTTAGCCGTCGCTGTTGGGCCAGCGTCGGCCCAACGCGCCCCGTCGCGCGAGGATCTCAAGCAAGAAGTGCTCGAGCAGGTCATCTCTATGGAGAAGCAGTCGCAGGAGATGGTCGATATGGTGTTCAGTCTCGGGGAACTCGGGTTCCAAGAACACCGCACGGTGGCGTATCTGACAGACATTCTCCAACGCGAGGGCTTCCGCGTCGACATGGGATGCGCCGGGATGCCCACCTGTTACGTCGCGTCGTGGGGCAGCGGGAAGCCTGTGATCGGCATCATGGGAGACATCGACGGACTGCCCGAGACGTCACAGCGGCCGGGCGTAGCGTATCACGACCCACTGATACCCGGTGGCCCCGGTCACGGCGAAGGCCATAACAGCGCCCCGGCGGTCGATATCGTCGCGGCCATCGCCGTCAAACGGGTGATGGAGAAGTACGGGCTCCCGGGTGAAGTGCGCGTGATCCCGGGGGTTGCCGAGGAATTGGTGGCGAGCCGCACGTACATGGTGATGGCCGACCTGTTCGACGGCATGGATGCCATGCTCTCGACCCATGTGAGTAGCCGCATGTCGACCACGTACGGCATCTCCGGTTCGGGTCTGGTCTCGACGATCTTCACGTTCAGTGGCAAGAGTGCCCATGGTGCCGGCTCCCCATGGGCGGGACGTAGCGCACTCGACGCCGTCGAGCTCATGAACACAGGCTGGAACTTCCGGCGCGAGCATCTCCGCCTGCACCAGCGCTCCCACTACGTCATCGTGAACGGTGGAAGCCAACCGAACGTCGTGCCGTCCCAGGCATCGGTGTGGTACTACTTCCGTGAGCTGGATTATCCTCGCATCAAAGAGCTGCACGAGCTGGGACAGACGATGGCGCAAGCCGCGAGCATGATGACGAGCACCACGGTGGAGGAGCGGATTCTTGGTTCGGCGTGGCCGCAGACCTATAACAAGCCGATGGCGGAGCGTATGCACCGGAACATGGAGGCCGTTGGCATGCCGCCGTGGACCGACAAGGACGTCATGCTGGCCAAGGCGGTGCAGCGCGAGCTGGGCCGCGACACGACCGGGCTCCCCATGGAAGTCGATTCACTGCGCGAGGCGGATCAAGGGATGGGTGGCGGGAGCGACGATATCGCCGAGGTGTCGTGGATCGTGCCCACGGTGCGATTGCGCTATCCCGCGAACATCCCGGGAACCACCGGTCATCACTGGTCGAGCGCGATCGCGATGGCGACGCCGATCGCGCACAAAGGGGCCAACTACGGGAGCCGAGTGATCGCCATGACGGCAATCGAGCTGATCGCCGACGAGGACTTTCTCGAAGAGACGCAACGGTACCATCGCGATGTCCAAACCGCCGACATGCAGTGGACGTCGCTCATTCCAGAGGGAACGCCACCACCCATCCACTTGAATGCAGACAAGATGGAGCGCTTCCGTCCTGCGCTGGAAGCACTGGTGTACGACCCGACTCGATATGCCACCTATTTGGATCAGCTGGGCGTCGACTATCCGACGATTCGCAGAGAGCCATGACCCACGGTGTGAAGGAGACGAGCATGGGCCGTTT
>JAOTWK010000436.1 GCA_029862935.1 Gemmatimonadota bacterium
GTTCCCGTCCACCGCGCCTTTGATCACAACGATGGTTGGCGCCACGTCATCGATGTTCACGTTGGCCTGATCGGAATCCGAGGCCGCAACGCCCTCGTCATCCGTGCCGTTTGCCGTCACGGTATCCACCTGGTTCTCGCCCCCGTTGCCGGCGACGTTGGCCGTGAACGAGCAGGTGTAGGTGTCCCCCGGCTGGATCGTGGCCAGCGCGCAGTCCGTGGCCGTGACATCTCCCAGAACCTGGGTGATGTCGCCGTAGACGTCGTCGGTCAGGCTCGTCAACGTCACCGGGTCGCTCCCCACTGAGGTGTTCTCCACCGAGACGTTGAACACGATCGACCCGCCGGGCTCGTCCACCGAGCCGACGGTGTCGTTACCGTCCACCGCGCCCTTGATCACAACGATGGAAGGATCCACGCCGACGATCGTCACTGTGGCGTCGTCCTCGCCACTGAGTTCGTTGCCGTTGTCATCGAGACCGGAGGCCGTCACCGTGTCCGTCTCGCTCTCACCGGCATTCCCCGAAACCATCGCCGTGAACGAGCACGTATACTTGTAAGCGTCGCCAGCAGCGATCGTCTGAGGCACCGAGCAGGTCGTCGACTGGATGTCGCCCTGCACCTGGGTGATGTCGCCGTAGATGTTGTCGGTCAGCGAGTTCAACGTGAAGTCGTTGTTCGGGTCGACGCCAACGTTGGTGACCTCGACGGTGAACGTCACGAGAGCACCCGGCTCGTTCACGACCTCCGGACTCGCCGTCTTGACGACCTTCAACTCCGCCGGCGGCACCGGAACCGGCACGTTGAATCCGGGGTCGCACTTGCACTTCGACGGTGAACCCGGCGAGACACCGCTGGATGAGAATCCGCCACCCTGGTCTTCCGGCAACGGACCGGTGCACAACTCGTTGGAGCCGGGCTGGCGCCAACTGGTGCAGTACGGCAGGTTCAAGAACCCATCGCCGTCACTGTCAACGCACTCTACATCGGTGACCGTGATCACCGGGAACAGCGGATTGTGAAACGAATCGATGTCGCCACACGTGTCCTGGATCCCCGACTCGGTCTTGGTGCCAGCGAAGTTGTCCGTCGTGCCGTCGAGATCCAGCCACGGCGGATCTTGGGTGTAGTTCAGCGTCGAGATCTGGCACGTCCCGGTGAGGGCGCCATCACCCTCTGGGTCGGCGGCGACATCGAAGAAGATCCCGATGTCGTGACGTGCCTGGGCCGTCAACACCGTCTCGAACGTTGCAGTGAACGTCGCGAGGTCACCCGGAAAATCGCACGGATCATCGATGACCAGGTTGGTGACCGTGGCCAGGCTCACATCGTTGGCAGTACAGTTCAGACCCCGTTGCGCCACCTGCTCCATGCAGCCGTCCTCGAGCGTCTCAGATCCCATGTTCTGCGCGTAAACACTGGGCGCACCCACGAACAGTCCGCCCAGCAGCAGTGCCGTGGTGGCGAGCGACGAGCTCCAGCGGCTGCTCCTTCGAGCATGCCGATTGTTGAACCGCGCCATTTGTGAATCGATTTGTCTCGTGTATCGCATGCTCAGTTCTCCTCCGTCGGAGCCCATGTGGAGGAGTCGTCGGTGGAGATGACGCCGCCTCGGGAGGGCGATGGACTGTCAATGGGTGCAGGGCGCTCGGCGTTGCGACGCTCGGCCCAACTCCCCATGCTGTTGAACGAGCCCAGCAGAATGTCCTGGGCCGTGCGCAGTTGAATCGCGCTGAACTCGACGTCGGCATCGATCAGCGCGCCCGCATGAAGACCGATCTCTAAGAACCGATCCGTCGCCGGCACCACCACCGGAACCCCCGCCGCGTCATACAGGTCGCGGTTGGGCTCCAGCAGCCGGCCCTCGCGGCCGCCGTCGCAGTAGAAGTACGGCGTGGTCTCGACACTGCAGCTGCCGGATGTCAGGGCTCGGCCGGACTCGATCGTGGAGAATGCCCTGCCGTCCCAGCGCAGGAACTCCACCGACCCGAGTCCGCCGGCGAGCACGTGCAATCGTACAAGCAGATCGCCAGCGTTCCGCTCGCCACGCAACGGTCTCGAGACGCCGATCGCCTGAACCGACTGTTGATTGAATTCGAGCTCGAGATAGGAATTCTCTATGCCGTATGACGGATCGAGAAGCTCGACGCCTGCATGCAGAACGAGCTGCCCCTCGCCGTCCCGGCGGGCCAGCACGTAGGCGTTCCCCAGGTCGTGCGCAGCCGTGACCGTGTCGTTCTCGACGATGGGCCCGCCCTTCACGTCGATCCAGGTCGACATGTCGACGGCCCGACCGTCGGAGATGTTGTCCTCGAGCACCACGAGCTCGGCGCCGTCCCACAGCGCATGGCCGTAGCGCAACTGGACCCAATGATGCTCGAGCAAGCCGGCCCAGTCCGGGAGCATCTCCGCCGACACATCGGCACGGCCCGCGACGCTCTCCTGCAACCCGAGCGGCACTTCAGCAGCAACGAGACTGCCCCCTGCTATCACGGCAGCGAGCAACACCGCCGCACCTGCGGAGTTTCGTTTCCTGTTCGCCATAACCCCTCCTCTATCCACCCCGCCCAACGGTCTACACACCGCTATCCTGTTGCGGAGTGGAATGGACGTCGGCTCAGTCCGACGCACGGAACGTCAATCAGCACAAGCGGATAGTGCGCAATGACTAACCAGTAAACAATTACCGTGTTCTGACCCGCGGGCCAAGAAAATTGTGGAAATGTGGAAATGTGGAGCCGCTCGGAGCGGACTGGCAAGGCCCTAGCTCCGTTTCAGCCCAAATGTGAAGATCGGGAGGGTTCGGAGGGAGGCGTCAATGGACAAGCACTCTCACGCACTTAGCGGACAGCTGACTTTGCGCACCCTCTCGGAATGGTCAGTCGTTCACCTCCCGGGGCCTGGGCCCGGATCCGTCTGTCAGCAAATGAGTTATCTCTAAGGCGACACCCGGCCTTCCGAGGGCGAACCTCTTCGCCCGGCCTTCGCCCGCCGCGGGCTCCGCCCGCGCGAACCAGCACCCGCTCGTGACCGTGGATGTCGTTCTTGAGCGTAACTGGCTGTAAGAAAGGAGGATCGGGGACCATGACCCCGGGGAGCAAGACTGATCTCGTCCGCCAGCGAGTTGAGCGGTCCTCTGAGAGGCAGCTTCCACAGCCTCCTCAATAAGAAACGACGCCGGACTCCCAGCTCTCCGGAGTCCGAGCATGTTCGCGCCGTCAACCGATCCGGCTACTCCGCGAATGGCCGAAGCACGTCAGATCGGCGGTGCTCCACGCGATCGTAGCCCGGCCCCCCAGCTTGGATCCAGCCCGAATGTGAAGATCGGGCCGGATCCAAGCTGGGGGGCCGGGCCAGCACGACGGTCGCCCGCTGCGGGTGCTGACGATCATGGACGAGTACACCAGGGAATGTCTGTCGATGGACGTCGCCCGTCGGCTGACGTCGCAGGACGTGCTCGAGCGGCTCGGCGAGCTGTTCGTGACACGCGGAGTTCCAAGCTACATTCGTTCCGACAACGGCCCCGAGCTGACCGCGAAGGCGGTGAGGACGTGGCTCTCGCGGATGGGCGTGAAGACGCTCTACATCGAGCCGGGATCTCCATGGGAGAATGCCTTCGTTGAAT
>JAOTWK010000437.1 GCA_029862935.1 Gemmatimonadota bacterium
CGGGGCGGGCCGAGGGTATACCCAGGCACCGCGGACATTGGGCGCCTCCAGGGTCGGTGGATTGCGGAGCTGCTCCCGCACGGAACGCGGGAACCACGCGACGACGAGTATGTCGACCTGCTCACCAAGCAAGATGGCGTCAGACGATCGCACCACGGTCAGGGCGACTTCGTCGGGCGGTCGGTCGGGCGGCGCGACCTGCATCAGTAGCTCCCGCTCCCGCGGCGTCAGCGCTTGCGAGCCGCTGCCAGAGAGACGCCGTACGGTGACCACGAGTGGCTCGGACTCGACGACCACATTCCCCTGACGCACGCTGACTGCTCCGACGAGCGCCGATCCGGCGCGAAGCGCACGGAGCGTGAGCGTGCGCGTCGTGACACGCAGCGGTATGCCATCGCCTAGAGACACCTGGGTCTGCTCACGTCGATCGATCAACTGTAGGCCCTGCAACTCGGGGTCGGAGATGCTGGTTGCGTCGGACCCCGATGTCGAAACCACGATGGTCACCGCGAAGTCGGCGCCAACGGTCACGGTGTCCCGATCTGCCCGCACCGCGAGCGACGGTTGTTGCAGGGCAAGCGCCACCAACAGAGTGAGCATCACCAGTCTTTCCGACCTCGGGTCTCTCGACCCTCTCTGCGACGCTGGTTCCGCTCCAGCAACGTGCGCCGTTCTTCTTCCGACATCGAATTGAGGATTTGCTCGGCCTGCGTCCGGTCGAGCCGAGACCGTGGCGCCTGTGGCGCCTCCTCACTGCCCGAGCCCCCTTGGCCACCACCGCCTCCGCCGCCCGACTGATCGGGCGGCCGCAGCCGCGTCGCCAACTCCAAGTTCCATTTCGCCGCATGATCCCCCGGTCTGAGCAGCAGCGCTTCCCGGTAGTGCGTTCGGGCCGCTTCTAGATGTCGCGCCGCTTCCGACGTATCCTCCGCCGCGAGCCGCAGCAGCAGAAGACCAAGGTTGAAGCGTGCTCGGAAGCGCACCTCGGGATCGAGCGACTCAGCAGCTCGCTCTAAGGCTCGGCGCGCCGTCGTTGTATCACGAATCGCCAAGGCCGCGGTCCCGAGATTGAGCCAGCTCGTGTCGCCTCCCTCACCCATCTGGACTTGAGCGAGATACCGCTCAGCCGCCTCGCGCAGCTCCTCGGCGCGCCACGCCTCGTCGGCGCGGTTGCGGGGACCCTGCGCAGCGATCCGCGGTGCCATGCCCATTAGGAACGCCAGCGACGCCAGCGCCATCGTGCGGCGCGTCAGCGAGTGGGCGAGCAACACGAGCACGGCCGCGAGCATCGGGATCCACGCGCGGGCGATGTCCTGCGCCGCGGTTGAAGTGGCTTGGGGCGACCGCTTGTAACCGGACATGAGGTCCAACACCGCACCAGCCTGATCCGACAGCTCTGCTCCGACTATCACCCCATGCGCCTCATCAGCCATCGCTGCAAGCAGGTCATCTCGCCGCGTCGTGAACACCGTCTCGCCCGACGGATCCCGCTGATACCCGATCACGGTTCCGTCCGCCTCACGCACCGGAATGCGTTCCGGCTCGAGACCGCCCTCGGCCACGAGGATGAGACGTATTCCGTCGCGACGGAGGCGGGCGGCCGCATCACGAACGCCGGTCACCGAGTCGTGAGCTTCGCCATCGGTGAACAGCACGAGCACACGATCGGCCACCGGGTCGCCAGCGAAGAGAAGCTCGCGCCCTTGCGAGAGCGCCCGCGCGAGCTCGGTACCACCCGCGGTGGTGAGGTCCGGATCCAACGCATCGATTAGGAGATGCAGGGCATCGGCGTCAATGGTGAGGGGTGACAGGATGAAGCTCTGCCCGGCAAATGCCAGCAACCCGACCCGGTCACCGGTCAGATCCTGGACGAGCCGGCTGGCATGGCGCTTCGCCCGTTCCAAGCGAGACGGGGATTGGTCTTCTGCCAACATCGACCGCGAGATATCCACGGCAATGAGCACGTTGAGACCCTTGGTCTCGGCCGTGACCATGCGGCTTCCCCACCGGGGACCCGCCAGCGCGACCATCGCCACCGTTGCCGCGAGGCCCAGGCCAATCGCACCGAATCGGCCGGCGCCCGTGGCGTGAGCAGCAAGCGCCGACGACCAACGGCGCGCGCGGATCACGCGCGTCCGCCGTACCCAAATCGCGAGCGCGCCGATCAGCGCGCCGATGAGCGGAGCGGCCCACAAGACGAGCGGGGCATCGAAGGACACTAGGGAACCCTCACGACTACGGTCGCCGCTATCAGCAGCTCGAAGGCCAGCGCTCCCAATCCCACCAAGAGTGGGACGCGGTACGCCTCATCGAATTGCGTGAATCGCGTCACCGTCACGGGTGTCTTCTCGAGTTGGTCGATCTGTCGGAAGATGCGATTGAGCGCATCGGGATCGGTGGCGCGAAAGTAGCGGCCACCCGTCGCATCGGCGATGTCCCGCAGCAAAGGCTCGTCGAGCCGAACCGGCAGCGTTTGGTATCGCGTCTGACCTTGCACCCCTCGCCCAATCGGCACGCGTGCCTCACCCTCGGTACCAACACCGATCGTGTAGACTTTGACACCATATGCGGCCGCCGCCTCGGCCGCTGTGCGAGGATCGAGCACGCCGCGGGTATTCTCACCGTCCGTCAGGAGCACCAATACTTTGCTTTCACCCGGAGCACCCCGCAGCCGATTGGCAGCCGTCGCGATGGCGGTGCCGATGGCCGTGCCGTCCTCCAGCTCGCCGACTCGAAGGTTGCGAATCGCCTCACGGAGCACGTCATAGTCGACCGTGACTGGCACACGGGTGAGAGCCTCCCCCGCAAATGCGACGAGGCCGATCCGGTCGAACGCCCTCCCCTCGACAAACCGAACCGACTGGACCTTCGCGACGTCCAAACGATTTGACGGAATGAAATCTTCGGCGAGCATGCTACTGGACACGTCAACCGCGAGGACGATCGCAATCCCTTCACTGTGCGTTTCGGTCGATGACGCTCCAGACCGCGGACCCGCCGCCGCCACGATCCACGCCCCGAGTGCGACCGATCTGAGACCCATTGGCACACCGGCAAGCCAACGGCGGCTCTGTGCGATGCCGCTCACGTGCCGCATGTCACTGTACGGAACCGCAGGGGTCCGTCGGCGCCGACGGAGCCACCACCACAGTGGAATCACGACAAGCAATGCCAGTAACAACGGACGTGCGAACATCACGCCGTCTCAGCTGCGCCGTCGAGCGCCGCGATGAGCACCTCAGCCTGGTCAGCCACATCCAGCAAGTCGCCCGGAGTCGTTGGTGAGAACCGCGCACGCTCCAACGCCCGCAGGGTTGATGCGATCTGCCGTCCGATCTCGCCAAGGTCACTCGCAAGCACCACTTGTACACACTCCTCCGTGTCGAGATGCCCTCCGGCATCGGGCAAGCGGCGTGATAGCAGACTACGGAGACGCCCCGCCACCACTGCCGCCACTGCACGGGACTCACTGGCGGCCACCCAGAGATCGAGGGCGGGCGTCGGGGGCACAGTCGCTAGCTCTACGGGAAGTACCAGCGGGCGCCGTCGCTGGCGCAGCACCGTCCACAACGCGAGGATGCCGAAGGCTGCAACCACGGTGCCGAACAGCGGAAACG
>JAOTWK010000438.1 GCA_029862935.1 Gemmatimonadota bacterium
AAGACTTCCTGTTGATGGACCACCGGACCTAGGCACGAACTCACCCGCACATGACGGCACGTAGACGTGCTGGTGTTTCTGACGCCCCTGTCTCCAGCGGCACCATCGACGGAAGCCCCGTGGTACAAGTCCGGATGGCATATGACGGTGCCGAATCAAGTTCTGCGGCGACGACGCCGCCTGGGCCGCCACCGCCAAATAGGCCCGCGACTGCGATCGCACCAATCGACCTCCCCTGGGCCAACCACCACCGCCCAGATCGCCCTGATATCGCGCCATGTCGCTCCTGACGTGCGAACGAGCAGACCGGCACGTAGTGCGCTACCTGTTCGACTCCGAAGCGAACACAGACGGTGGCGAAGTCGTTCCGACCGATGCGACCCCAACTGCCGGATATCTCTCGGTCTCGACGTCGCTGACAGGAGCGAGGTCGTCGTGATTATGCGTGACTGCTCTGACCAGCCTCGAGGGCGGTTCTCTCATGGCGGAGGTACCTGCCTAGGTCGTCCGCGTGTGGCAGATTGGGACCATGGAGCGCCGATAGCTGCTCGGCTTGGGGGAGCCGATCTCCTGTCGGTTGTGCCGTCGGGCCGGCGACGGTCATGCCCATACGAGGCGGCCTCGGGTTTGCGGCTTCGAACGAGTGTTGAAAGGCCCGTACCCGGATCTACAGCTCCGTCCGGGCCCACTTTCCGAACGCGACGATCGTGAAAATGACGCATGCGAACCCTGTGACCACGATGGCACGGTAGGAGGGCACTGGCTCTCCTGCGATGATCGCTCCGATGACACTCATATCCGACCCTTCAAGAGGCACCAACAGCGACCACGGCAGGAAGGTCGTCACAGCAGATCCCAACAACTGCTGGCCGAACGCAAAGGCGAGAGGAATCGCGATGACCGGACCTGCTGTGTCGAACAGCGTCCCAAGCATGAGTGTGAGGGTGAGGTAGAACAGCAAGTTGAGTGCGGCTACAGCGGCACCCAGCGCAAAACGCGCAATCGACACCTCGACGCCCGCAAGTGCGAACTGGAGGAGCAGAACCAACGAGGGAATGGCAATCATTGTGGCTATTGCCCCGATGGCGTTGGGCACGAGTTTGGAGAGCATGAACGCTGTTCGTGACGCTGGCTTCGAAAGCACCCAGGCGGCAGTCCCGCTGCGCTTCTCACCGACGATGGCTTCCTGCATGACGATGGTGACGGCGATCGCACTGAACATCGTCATGACTCCGAACAGCGAGAAAGCTGACAGGTCGTCAGGGGCCTCCCCCCAAATAACCGCAGCGAGCGAACCGTTGATCACCGCAGTCCAAACCAAGGACTGGATCCACCAGGTTCTCGTCCGCCACCAAGACCCAAAGGCGGCACCCATCAGATTGGACACGCCACTCCGCCACCCATTCTCAGTGACGCGCTGGAGCCCAGCGACTCCCTCTCTACTCATCGCTGTGGTCCCCTTCCACAAGACTGATGAAGATGCCTTCGAGATCGGCCTTGTGCTTCTTGAACTCCTTCACCACGAGCGAGTCGTCGGCGAGAAGCACCCGCTGCATCAGCGACTCTGCGACTTGAGCGTCTGAGACCGTCACACGCAGAATCGCCGAATCTCCGCTCTCCGCTACGACGACCTCATCAACCCACGGTTGCGACAGCAGCGCCGATCTCGCCCGCTCATGATCCCCTTGCACTTCCACCGAGTAGGCCGTTCCCGAACCGCCCGCAAGAACCTCAGCTATGGAGCCCTGGGCGACGATTTCACCATTGTTGAGGATGCACACCGCATCGCTCACCCGCTGGACATCATCGAGGATGTGGGTGGAGTAGAAGACGGTCGAGGTTTCCCGGAAGCTCTCGAGAATCGCAAGCACATCGCGCCTGCCCAGAGGATCGAGCGCGGCAGCAGGCTCGTCAAGGATCAGCAGTTCAGGCTCGTGAATCTCCGCCTGGGCGATTCCAAGCCGCTGCCGCTCACCTCCGGAGAAACTCGTGATGGGTCGGTCCGCTTTGTCGGCCAACCCCACAAGCCTCAGCATCTCGCCGACACGCGCCTCGATTCCCGCTTTGGGGCCCGAGAAGAAGAAGCCTGCCGCAAACCGCAACGTCTCACGCGCGGTCATATGCTCGTAGAACCTCGGGTCCTGAGGCAGATACCCGATACGCGCCCGAATGTCGGGGCTATCGCTCACGATGTCGAGGCCGAATATCGTTCCCGATCCCCCAGTCGGACGGATCAGGCCAAGGAGCATCTTCATCGTCGTGGTCTTGCCCGCTCCGTTCGGACCGAGGAACCCAAAGATCGAGTGGCGAGGAACAACCAAATCCAGCGCCCTGACCGCATCCGCGCCCTCGTAGGACTTCGTCAAGCCCGCGGTGTAGACCACTGCGTCATCAGCACTCATGAATACCTCCGACGGGACCGCGAAACATGGCCGTGACCATAGCTCCCGTGTCCAACCGGGTAAACACGTTGCGTTCATGTTTTGAAATACGACCTGCGGGAGGAGGGGTACAGAGGTGTGTGGGCGGACGTCTCGCGTATGGGGAGGACGCAACACCCCCCAACAAGGACTCCTGACTCACGAAAGTCGAAGGCCATCGGCACCGCCGCCAGACAAATCCACAAAACCACCAGACGCGGCGAGGCCGACTCGTCCGGCACCTCGAGCCCGACCTTGTTGTCAGTAGCACGGGTGGTCACCCACCACCACCTGCCCCAGATCGCCCTGATCTCGGACCATATCGCCCATTTCTGAGAGTGTCCGCTATCGGCACCTCGTGTGCGGTTCTCCGGCCATTGGTCGACCACCGTTTGTGAAGTCCCCGATGCCTGGCCGTTCGCACAGCTGGTGGATCGGCGATTGCGCGTATCTGCCCTTAGGGACAGGCGTTGAGGGTCATTGTCGCAGTGAGGGTGGATGTCATGTGCGGTATTTGAAGCTGAGGTGACGCTATGGCTTCGGGGCCACCACATAGATCGCCACGTTGCCGCCGGCGACGATCTTCTCCCGGTCGATGCTGAGACCGGCCTCGCTGACCACGCCTGGGACACCGCCTGAGGTCCTGAAGCTTCGGTACCCGGAGTAGTGGCCTGAGAATCGCTCGATGACCACGCTCAACGCACGGAAGGCCGGTCCTTTCCACCCCCGCAGTGATCCGAAACGAAAGTCGATGAACAAGAGCCGGCTATCGGACTTTGCGACCCGGGCCATCTCTGTGACCAAAGCCGTTCGCGCGTGTGGGGGGACCTCGTGGAGCACCATCGAGGTCGTTACCAGGTCGAAACGGTCACCATCGAACGGCAGGGTGTCGCCGTCGGTGAGGTGGAGCTCCGCCCGATCCCCCAACCGGGCCGTGGCTCTCTCCAGCATCGCCTCCGACACATCGACCCCGATGACCCTGCAGCCGACCGCGACATATGGAGCCATGCCGGTCCCCGTCCCGCAGCCGACATCGAGCACCTGCCACCCTGGTTGTGGCGGGACCACCTCGAGGGCGACCCTGCGCACTCCCGCCTGCATCGGTTCGATGAGCCGGTCGTAGACCCCGGCGATACGGCGATAAGGATCGTTCGCGTTCATGGTGGAAGCGTAGAGCCATTCTCACGGCCTCGTC
>JAOTWK010000439.1 GCA_029862935.1 Gemmatimonadota bacterium
TCTGCGGCGCAGCGTGATTCGACTTCCGGGCTCCGATCAAGTCATGCAGCTGCAGGATGTCGCCACGGTCGAGCGCGGCTACGTGGATCCCCCGCAAACCTTAGCGCGCTCCACCGGTGCACGCGCGTTGGCACTTGCGGTCTCGCTGCGCGAAGGTGGCAACATCATTCAACTGGGCGAACGGGTTCAAGAGGTCTATCGGCGGATGCAGGCCGAGTATCCGATCGGTATCGACTTCGATCGAGTTGCGTTTCAGCCCGAGATCGTCGACCAGAAGATCGACGATTTCGTGGGCAGCATGCTGCAGGCGATTGCCGTGGTCATCTTTGTAGCCCTCGTGGCACTCGGCCTCCGCACCGGTCTCGTCGTATCGTCGCTGATTCCCATGGCCATGCTCATGTCGATGCTGATCATGGCCATGCTGGGAATTGGGCTCGATCAAATGTCGCTCGCCTCGCTCATCATTGCGCTGGGTATGCTCGTCGACAACGCCATCGTGATGTCGGAGTCGATTCAAACGCAGATGGGGGAGGGCAAGGATCGCCTCGAGGCCGCCGTGGATTCAGCAGCTGAGCTGCGGGTTCCGCTCCTCACCTCCTCGCTCACGACGGCGGCCGCATTCTTACCCATCTTCCTCGCGGAGTCGGAGGCCGGCGAGTACACCGCACCACTGTTCAAGGTGGTGACGATCACGCTGCTCTCGTCCTGGGTGCTGTCGCTCACGATGGTCCCACTCTTGGCGTATCGGTTTCTCAAGGTGCGGCGCCGAGCGACAACCGGTTTCGATACGCCCTTCTATAGACGCTACCGAAACGTGTTGTTGTGGGGGCTCCGCCACCGGCCCGCCGCGTTGGCCGGCATCGTGGGGACGTTCGTCGTCGCCATGATGGGATTCCGCTTTATCCCCAACATCTTCTTTCCACCGTCGGATCGAGCACTCCTCACGGGCGACCTCGAACTGCCCATCGGAGCACCGATCGAGCGGACCGAGCAGGCTGTCCGTCAACTCGACCGTTTTATCGAGGACGAGCTCCGAGGCAATGCGGAAGTAAATGGCGAGCACAAGGTGGAGAACTGGGTGAGCTTCATCGGCGAGGGTGCGCCGCGCTACGTCCTGACCTATGCGCCGGAGATGCCCAGTCCCGAGTACGCCTATGTCATGCTGAACACCAGTTCCCGCGCCGCCGTAGACGCGCTGATCCCGCGTCTCGAGCGGTTCGTGCTCGATGAAATGCCGGATGTGGTTGCCACATTCAAGCCAGCCATCCTTGGTCCGCCGGTCAACGCCCCGATCGAGATCCGAGTCTCCGGACGCGAAGTCGATGTGATCTTCGATCTGGTAGACCAGGTCAAGATGCAGATTGGCACAATCGCCGGCACGCGCAACATCACCGACGATTGGGGGCGCCGCACCAAGAAGATCTTGGTCAAGGTGAACGGCGCCCGCGCCCGACGGGCCGGTGTTTCCAACCGTGATGTCGCCGTCTCGCTGCAGACGGTGCTCTCCGGCATCGAGACGACGCAGTTCCGTGAAGACGACAAGATTATCCCGGTGACGATGCGATCGGTGTCGGCCGACCGGGAAGACCTCGGCAAGATCGAAGGACTCAACGTCTACTCGCAGGTGACCGGGCGTTCGGTGCCGCTCAAGCAGGTGGCGGATCTCGAGGTTGTGTGGCAGCCGGCCAAGATCCTGCGCCGCGATCGACTTCGGACGGTGACCGTGCAGGCCGAGCTCAAGCCCGGTGTGACGGCGGCGGCGACCATGGCGCAGTTCCAGCCGTGGTTGGATGAGATGGCGCAGGTGCTGCCGCTCGGGTATCGCTTCGAGGTTGGTGGCGAGGTGGCGGAATCGGCCAAGTCGCAGGCCTCGATCAACGCCAAGATGCCCATCGCGCTGCTGATCATCGTGCTGTTGTTGGTGGGACAGTTCAACTCGGTTCGTAAACCGTTGATCATCATGCTCACGGTGCCGCTGGCATTGATCGGCGTGGTGGTCGGGCTGCTCGTTGCACAGTCGTATTTCGGGTTCATGACGTTCCTCGGTGTGATCGCGCTCATCGGCATCGTGATCAATAACGCCATCGTGCTGCTCGATCGGATTCGCATCGAGGAAGTGGAGAATCACCGCGCCCCGGCCGACGCCATTATCGAGGCCGCGCAACGCCGCCTGCGGCCCATCCTGTTGACGACCGCGACGACGGTGGGCGGTCTGTTACCGCTGTGGTTGGGCGGGGGACCAATGTGGGAACCGATGGCGATTGCCATCATCTTCGGTCTAGCGTTTGCCACTGCACTCACCCTGGGACTCGTGCCGATTCTCTATTCGGTGCTGTACCGAGTGAGCTTCAAGGATTACGATGGCACGACGGTAAGCTAGCGAGCGTGTAGGAGAGTAGGACGGTAGCGACTACCCCCTTGCGGTCACCGAAGATGTTCGGGCGTGTCTACCCAGCCGGCTTCGTGGTGGCAGAGCTCTCCGTTCTACTCCTCGACCCCGTTCAGCGCGAGTCTGCAGTTCTCAGGCGTTTCACCAACAACTGATCACTGATAACTGACAACCGTCTGCGCATCGACAGCGCTCAGTAGATCAACTCGGCCCACCGGCCCTCGTCGATCATCTGTGCCTTGTGCTGCTCGTACGTTGCAGGCGAACCGACAATCTTCACCAGCGCCTCGTCCAGCTGTTTGCTGATCTGCTTCAGACCGGCCACGTAGACGTGAGTGTTGGGATCCTGCAACAGGCTCCAGACTTCATCGGCGTTCTGGGCAATGGCCCCTTCCAGGTCGACCGGCTCTTTGACATGGGCACGTGGACTGAGCGCCTCGAACGCCTTGAACGTTTCTTCGTCGTAATAGTACTTCAGGTCGTCGTTCTGGTCGTTCATGTAGGCCAGCTCGATGCCTCGCATGGCGCCGTGGTACAAACGCACATCGCCCTTCCAACCACCGAGTTCGCCGTAGATATGCTTGATGAAGGCCCGGAACGGGGCAATCCCCGTCCCCAGCCCGATCATCAGCAGATTGGCGTTTCGTGCCTTGGGGAGAGTGAACGCAATGTTGTAGGGACCCACCAACGTGACGGTGTCGCCCTGCTTCAGATCGCACAGATAGTTGGACGCCTTCCCCGCGTATTCTTCACCACTGAAGCTGTCGATGTAGAAGCAGCGCTTCACCAACAGCGAAATCACCGGCTTGAAATCGTCGCCCGTCATGCCACCGGCAATCGAATAGAGACGCAGGTATTCCTTTTGGCCGAATTCATGGGGGCCCGGCACCAAGACACCAATGCTTTGCCCTACCTGATAGTTGAAATCGATGCTATCCACGGCGAGGTCAATGTGCCGGAGTTCCGTTTCGCTGTCATCGGGCGTAATCCGCATTGAGCTCACGACGGAAGCACGCATCGGACCGGTCGTATCGTAATCTTTCAGCCGCATGCTCTTCTCCTGATACTCCATATCCAGGGGTACCAAATCAAATCAGCCACCTGTCAGTAGCCACACACCCGGCCGAACCCATGGAAGCCATGATCCAGCGCACGTGGTGTTTCCATGTCACCGCAGCACCGTAAAGTAATTCTATGACGTTTTCCAGGGAGGGGTCCGATC
>JAOTWK010000441.1 GCA_029862935.1 Gemmatimonadota bacterium
CCGGCTACGGGCAGCTGACTCTGACGATCGGGAAGTATTACCGCGTCACCGGTGAGAGCACTCAGCACCGCGGGGTCCTGCCGGACATCGAGCTCCCCTCCCTCGTCGATACCGACACGGTCGGAGAGAGCACGCGCGAAACGGCGTTGCCCTGGGACCGAATCGACCCGACGGGCTATCGAGCCGATTCAACCCTCGACTCTGCCATTCAGATGCTGGAGTCCCGCCATTTCGAGCGCGCCTCCCATGACCCGGATTTCAACTACCTCTTGAGCGATATCGAGGCGATTGACGATCTGAGAAACCGTGAGACCGTGTCGCTGAATCTCACCGAACGACAGGCCGCCCGGGACGCGCTCGAGCAGAAACAGCTTGCGCGGGAAAACGCCCGCCGCGTCGCGTTGGGATTGGCGCCCATCGAGAGCATCGAGGAGCTGGACAGGGAGGAAAATCCTGACATCCTGCTGGATCAGGCAACTCGTGTCGTGGCAGACATGGCGGACCTGGAGTCAAGGATTCCCGCGCGCGCCCTGGTGACGGACGAACCCGAGGCCAGACCGGCCGGCTGATGCGCGAGCCTGACTAGCGCAATACCGAGAAAATATCCCAGTACTCGTCCGTCAGCACATTGATTCGCAGCGGTGCGTCGCTGGCACGACGGCCCGGTAGCCCCGCACCCGGCTGGGGCAGGCGCGGCACAATCCCCTGCAAACAATCGATCGCGGGCAGCGCATCGGTCTCGTTGCGATAAACGAGGTTGCCCTTGAGGTAGTCGGTCCGCCGTTTGACATGGTCCGCGAGCGCCTTGTCCTTGCTCAGGTCTCCGATTCTCTCGCGGATCCGCTCCACCATCCGATCGCAGTCGCGCCTGTCTCCGAACTTCATGTCGCCGACCGGGCGTTCCGTCGCAGTCTTGGCCAGGCTCGCCAGGTCGTGCTCGGCGAAATGCACGGCCAGGTGTTGCGCGAGGGCGATCACGGCGAGATTGATGATCCTCCGGCTCTCCAGGGATAAGCCGTCGGGCTCCGGCAGAGCCTCACCCTGAATCTTCTCTTGCAGCTCTTTCAACTCTTCGACACGCTGCTCGAGCGCGCTCCGACCATCGTGCAGGCCCGAAAGTCTGCGTCTCATCTTCGGACCACGGAACAACCGCAGGAAAGCGTTCATGGTCTCCAGACGGTGCTCGAGCGCCGTCGCATCCTCGATCACGGTGCGGCGCTTCAAGAGCACGCTCTGCAGCTTCTCGTTGATGGCGCCGAGGCGGCGTTTGCGTTTCGCCAGCGCCGCCTCATGCAGCTGGGCGCGCTCACGCCTCTCTCGCTGGGTCTGCAGCTCGCTGCCGAATTGCTCGAGCTTCTGCGCAGCCACCCGCCACAGATGGCGCAGCTGGAAATAGACCATGGCGTTGGCGGCGGCAAGAGGATTCGTGAGCAGCCGCTCGAGGCCCTGGAGCTGCTCCTGTGCCCGCACGATCGCGTTATCCTGCTCCTTCAGCTTGTCGAGCAGGTCATGGCGCTCGCGACGTAGCTCCGAGAGCTCGCGTTTGACACCGGCACGGTTCCAGTACAGCTTCAGAAGCTGTTCCTCGGACCGCTCTTCGCGCCGTTCTAAGAAGCTGACCAACATGGCACTCTAAGGCACTAATCCACCCTGGCCCATCCGCGGGCCGAAAGCAGACTATAGCCTTGGAGCCCCCCCCAAACCGTGACTCAGAGCATATATCAACCCGTCGGGAGACCGGCGAAACCGTGACCCATGTCCAGCAGATAGTCGAGCCACTTGTTCAGCATCATGTTGTTTCGCCAGCGCCGGTTCAGCTCATGAGAGTGGGTGCGCGCAAGCTCGCGGAGCTTCTGATGATAATGTTCCCGGCAAGCGTCTACGGCCTCGACCAGACGGGCATCGTGATACACCCGCACCGTCAGATCGGGGTCGGCAACAGGCAGATTCTCGCCGTCTGCAAACCAGTATGTCAGCTTCAACGTGCTCGTATAGCGCTCTCGGCTCCGCACTTCCAGATATAGATCTCGATCTCGCGGGCTGCTGGAGAGCGCGGGCTCCGGGTTGGTGACACTTAGCGTGTCGAGTTGAGAGACGAGGTGACTCAGCCTGATGTAGTTGCTCTCATACAGCGTCATGAGCCCGGTGAAGCTTCCCGGGCGATAGATGCACTCCGGCAGGATTAGGCTGTCCGTTACCATCGTTCAAGTCAACTCTTCCTCTGCGCCGCCAGCATGCCATATCATTCTACCGCGGACAAAGACTTGACAAACACTCCTAGACGCAGATCACGTTCCGACGCGTCGCTCCACACCGGTTTCGTTCAATATCGTGCTCGCGATCTCCTCGATCGAGCAGTGCGTGGTATCTATGAAAGGAATGCCTCGGCGCTTGAACAGCGCTTCGGCCGCGCGGAGCTCGTAACTGACCTGCTGCGCCGACGCGTAGCGCCCGACCGAGCGGCGTTCGTGCCGGATCTGTCGCAGGCGCTGCGGCGCGATCGTCAGCCCATACAGCTTGTCCTTGTAGGGTAGCAGGGTCTCCGGCAGCTGTCCCGATTCGAGATCTTCCTCCGCGAGGGGATAGTTCGCCGCGAACACGCCATAGTGCAGCGCCAGGTAGAGGCAGGTAGGCGTCTTGCCCGAGCGGGAGACGCCGGTCAGTATGATATCGGCTTTGGCATAGTCCCGGGTGCTGTGCCCATCATCGGCGGCCATCGCGAAGTTTGTCGCATCCATACGCGAGTCGTAGCTACCGACGTCCACCATGCCATGCGCCATTCCCAAAGTATGCGAGGATTGGATCCCGAGCTCGCTCTCCAGGGGCCCGAGAAAGGCCTCGAAGAAATCCAGCACCAGACCCTGGCATTCGCGCAGGGGAGCGCGGACCTCATCCTGGACGAAGCTCGTGAAGACGATGGGCCGCGCGCCCGTCTCCGCCGCGGTCTCGTCGATCTGCCGGGCGACTCGACTCGCCTTGTCAACGCTATCGACAAATGGCACAGTCACGGGCTTGAACTGAACGCCCTCAAACTGCGTCAGCAAGCTATGGCCCAGTGTCTCTGCGGTGACGCCGGTCTGGTCAGACACGAAATAGACAGTTCGTTGAGTCATTGGGGCTTCGTCCAAGGCCTTGGGTTGGAGACAGGAGTATAGCTTGGAAGATCACGTCATACGGTTAACCGATTGCCGCATGGAGGACGTAAGCCGCGTAGGGGGCAAGAATGCCTCACTCGGCGAGATGATCGGCAATCTCAAGCCGCTCGGCATCGCAGTCCCCGACGGCTTCGCGACCACGGCGCACGCTTTCCGTGGCTTCCTCGACCAAGACGGCCTCGGGGAGAAGATCTATCGGATGCTCGACGGCCTGAATGTGGAGGACGTCTCGGCGCTCGCCCGCACCGGCTCGGAGATCCGGGGGCTGATCATGGAGGCGCCCTTCCCCGCGACCCTCAAAACTGCCGTAACCTCTGCCTGGGAGCACCTGAGGGGCGAGGAGGACTTCGAGGTGGCGGTACGTTCTTCGGCGACCGCCGAAGACCTCCCCGAGGCATCTTTCGCGGGGCAACAGGAAACCCTGCTCAACGTGAGCGGACTCGCCAA
>JAOTWK010000440.1 GCA_029862935.1 Gemmatimonadota bacterium
ACCGGCGGACGTCGACGTGGCAGAAGTGCACGATTGTTTCTCCATTGCCTAGCTGTGCGTGCTCGAGGCCCTGTGCTTCGTCGAGCGCGGCGGCGCGGCCGAGCTCACCCGTGCTGGAGAGACGGCGCTTGGCGGACGCATCCCCGTCAACACGAGCGGAGGACTCAAGTCCAAGGGGCATCCGGTCGGTGCCACGGGGGTGGCACAGACGATCGAGATCTTCGAGCAGTTGCGAGGGGAGGCCGGGGCGCGGCAGGTCAAGAACGCGACGATTGGACTGGCGCAGAACATGGGGGGGTCGGGTGCGAGCTCCCTCGTTCACATCTTCGAGAGGGTCTGACCATGCCGAGTCCCAGATACTGGAGAGAGATCCCGAGTCGGTATCGGCTCGAGGCCGCGCAGTGTCAGTCCTGCCAAGCGGTCGCCTATCCGGCACGGCAGATCTGCCCCAAGTGCGGGAGCACGGCGTTCGAGCCGACGGCCCTCAGCCGACAGGGGACCGTGGTCACCTCGACCGTCATTCACATCGCTCCCGGCGAATTCCAGATGGAAGCGCCGTATCCGCTAGCCATTGTCGAGACTCCGGAGGGTGCGCGCCTCATGGTGCAGATCGCGGATTGCGATCCTGAAGACGTCGTTCCCGGCATGGAGGTGGCACTGGAGTTCCGTCGGTATCGCAAAGAGGGACTGAGCGGCATTCTGTGCTACGGCTACAAGGGCGTGCCGGCGCACTGAACGGATCGGGCGCACGAAACGGAGGCCGGGCATGCAACGTATTCAAGTTTGGGCTCAGCTGAGCGACGAGACCCACCACGCCTACGAATGCGAGGCGCGCCGGCGTGGTGTCACGATCGAGGCCTTGGTAGAGCAAACCGTCAATTGTCTTCTCGAGGAGTTGGAGCGCGAGGAGAATGAAGGGACGAGCTTTATCGTGCCCTCCTGAACGCGAGGTGATGATCTGATGCTACAACTCGATCTCTCCCGCGACGAACTGCAGATCCTGGAAGACGTGCTCGACAGCTACCTGTCGGACTTGCGGATGGAGATTGCCGATACCGACCGGAAGGACTTTCGCGACTCACTCAAGGAACGCAAGCGGGTGCTCAATGCGGTGTTGGAGGTCGTGCGTCGCGAGGGTGGCCCGGCGCATTCGTGAGCCCCCCGCGGCCCGATGGCGGTGCGGCACGGGTGGCGTTGCCGCTGCGGTCGCGCTCGTCGGGCTCTTGGTTGGCAGTGAGGGAGCCGTCGGACAGGTGAAACGCCGCGCCGTAGCATTGCCGAAACCGGCGCTCGAGGGCGACATGTCGCTCGAGACCGCGATCGCGCAGCGGGAGTCGCAGCGGGAGTTCGAGCCGGGGCCACTGACGCCTGCGGCGCTCGGCCAGCTCCTGTGGGCCGCGCAAGGAACCACGACCGGAGGCCGCCGGACAGTGCCGTCGGCTGGTGCGCTCTATCCGATCGAGGTCTATGCGGTCGTCGGGTTGGTCGAAGGCATCGCTCCCGGCGTGTATCACTATCGGCCCACGCGGCACGATCTGGTGCTCGTCGAGGCGGGAGACCGCCGCGACGAGCTTGCCACGGCGGCCTTCCAGGATTGGGTGGCCGACGCGCCGGTCACGCTGGTCATTGCCGCCGTGTTGGACCGCACCGCGGTCAAGTACGGGTCTCGCGCGCAGCGCTACGTCCACATGGAAGTCGGCTGCGTGGCAGCGAACGTGTACCTGCAGGCGACGGCACTCCACTTGGGCACGACGTTGGTGGGCGCGTTCACTGATCGCTCCGTCAAACGGGTGCTTTCACTCCCGGCAGAGCACGCGCCGTTGGGATTGATGCCGGTCGGCCGGTGACCGTCTGCGCCCTTGCCGCAATTCACGGCGGGTCGGCAGATTAGGCGCGTCATGTCGAACAACAAGACAGTGAGTGGGCTCACGCCGAACCAGCGAAGTACGCTGGAGGCCGTGTGTGACACGCTCCTGCCGGAATTCACAACAGAGAATGATCGACACGGGCTGTTCGCGACCGGCGCGCGGTCTACGGGGACGGCGGATCGCGTCGAACGGCTGATCGGGTCGATTCGAGATCCTCAAGATCGTGCGCGCGTGCGGTTGCTGCTATCGGTGCTGGGGTCCTCAGTGGCCAACCTGGCGTTGGCCGGTCGGTTCGGCGCGTTCTCGGCGTTGGATTGGGAGGCCCGTGAAGCGGTGCTCCGCAGCTGGGCACACTCTCGACTCCCGCTCCGACGCGCTGGCGAGAAGGTCAAGAGTGATGTGCAGGAACTCATGAAGCGCCTTGGCTAGGTGGGGATCGCTCACGGTGTGGGGGGAGCCAGCATGACATGGTGTTCATCGATGGCTCGACTCTGGAGAGATACTCGTTGCGGATCCGCATTGCGACGCTGTTAGCAGTCGGTGCGGCCTTTGTCAGGCCGCGCTTGCGGAAACTCTTACGGCGAGTCGAAAGCAAGGCATGAGCAGCGACGATCAAGTCGAGCCGACAGTTTCGATCATTCTTCCTACGTACAACCGGTGGCCGTTCCTCAACTACGCCATTCAGTCGGTCATCGCTCAGACGTTTAGCGCGTGGGAGTTGATCGTGGTGGACGATGGATCCACGGATGCTACTCCGGCGTTCCTGGCAGACCTCGGGGACGAGAGAATCCAGATAATGACACTGGAGCATTGTGGGAATCCGGCACTCGTTCGCAACCGTGGAATCGAAGCAGCACGGGGCAAGTACGTTGCCTTTCTCGATTCGGATGATGAGTGGACGCCCCAAAAACTATGCGTACAAATCACCGCGATGGAGCGCCATCCAGATTGTCAGTGGAGCTACACCGCTGTGACGCTCATCGACCCCAAGGGGCAGACCTTACCCCAAGAGCGCTTCAAGTCGTGGCATCCGTACTCCGGGCGAATTCTCGAGAAGCTACTGGCGCACGACGCCATGGTCGCCTGTGCCTCAGTTGTTGTCACCCGAGAGCTGGTAAACCAGGCCAAAGGGTTCGACGAAACCTATCTGTTCTCCGGAGATTACGAGCTCTGGATCCGACTCGCGCGCATGAGCAGGGTGCTTGCCATTCCGCGACAACTAGCGAAAGTGCGCATACACCCGACGACCCACACGTATCGCCAACCCGAAGTCAACGCCGCGTTCGCCCGGATTTACGAGAACGTGCTTAGCACGAATCCATCAGCCCGGGTGCGCCGAATCTGCCGTCGGCAAGTGGCGTTTTACAGGGCATACTATGCCGATCAGCTGGCCGCCGGAGGTGCATACGGAAGTGCGCTCCGGCATTTGGTCGGTGCGTTCCGGTACCACCCGGTTTCACGGCGGGCATGGAGAGTGCTTGGCAAGCACGTGATTCGGCGTCTCGCGCACGCAATCGGGAGGTCGAACCGAAAGTAGATTCGCCGACTGCTCACGCATTGGTTGTGGCGCAGAGCCGTCACAAGGTCCTCCGGCCATCGAGCGATGAGGATGCTTGTGGCCGAGGGATAGTGAGCCACGAGGCCAAATCTCGATCGTTCTTTAGCTCGCATCCGGCAGAGTGAGAACGATGTCGGGGTAAGAGCATTTGAGATAGTAGTGAGATTCCCGCTACC
>JAOTWK010000442.1 GCA_029862935.1 Gemmatimonadota bacterium
GACTCCGTAGTCTGGGCGGAAGACGGTCCGGTGGTGGTGGACGGCGTGCGTGACCTCGTCGTGGTGCGTGCCAATGGCATCACCTTGGTGACGACGCGTGACCGCGCGACGCGTCTCAAGACCTTGCTCGAAACGCTCCCCGACCACTTTCGGAATCCGATGGCATGATGGACGTCTATCTGATCGAACCCAGCACGGCGCCGCGCTGGCAGCCCTTTTCGGATTGCCGGCCCATCGCGGAGCTGCGAGCCGGCATCTGGCTCATCCGCGAGCGATGGGAGGCGGTGGCCGGAGGTGAAACCCAAGCCATCTTTGGACCTGAGCACCTGCACGGGTTCGTGGAAGAGGAGGCACCGCCGGTGGGGCCGACACGACCTGTCGACGGCCCGGCACTGATCGGACATTCGGCGTTTGCGCCGTCTGGGGTCCGTCCGGAATTCCCGAAGGCGCCCAGCCGCCTCGTGAACGACGGGCACCCGGTGGGTTGGTGGGTGCCTGAGGGAAGCCGATGGGAACCAGAGGTCGGCTTCCCCAATGCGCAAGACCTCGAGATAGCGGGCATTCCACTCCACGGCGCGTATGACGTCGTCACCGCCTTGGAGCACCTGCTGGTGGCAGACGCCGCCGACTTCACACATGAGGGGGGCGACGAACTCCCGGACGGGAGCATCGTGATCGGCGATCCCGCTGACGTCGTCGTGCTTGGTGCAGCGGTCGAGCCCGGGGTCATCTTCGACGTTCGCGCCGGCGCCGTCGTGGTGGAGCAACAGGCTCACGTCTATAGCGGCTCGCGGCTCGAGGGCCCGGTGTATGTGGGCCCTGGATCACTGGTCCTCGGCGGACATATCAAGAACTGCGTGTTCGGTGAGCGATGCAAAGTGCGGGGGGAGATGCAGTCGACCGTCATGGTGGCCTATGCGAACAAGGTGCACGCCGGATTCGTCGGTCATTCCGTCATCGGGCCATGGGTCAACGTCGGCGCCGGCACGATTACGTCCAACTTGAAGAACACCTACGGGACGGTGCGGATTGTCGTGGGTGGGGAACGGATCGAGACCGAGCGCCAGCTCCTGGGAACGCTGTTCGGTGACCACGCGAAGGTGGCGATCGGCACGTTTCTGGATACCGGGACCGTGATCGGCACTGGAGCCAACGTGTTCGGGCCAGGCCGTCCGCCCAAGCATGTTCCACCGTTTGCCTGGGGCTTCGGTGGCGAGGTGCTCAATCGTGATGGGTTTCTGGCCGTCGCGGAGCGGGTCATGCCCAGGCGAAAAGTGGACTTCAGCGAGGCGGTGCGGACGTACCTCAGTCAGATCTACGACGCGGCGACGCGATGAAGGTTCGGGTGCTGGGGTCCGGAAGCAGTGGCAATGCGATTGCCTTCTCGACCGGCATGTCAACCATCCTCGTGGACGTGGGGTTCGGGTTCCGCACGTTGGCCCGTCGGGCTGCCCTGGTGGGACTCGACCTCGGATCGGTGGAGGCCGTCGTCCTCACTCATGAACACAATGACCACGCGTGCGGCACGGCGGCGTTTGTCAAACGTGTATCGTGTCCGGTTTTCGCATCACAGGGTACCCTGGCGGCCCTCGACGGAACGCTGCAGGCTGCGCGCAGGGTGACGCTGCCGCGTAATGGAACGGTCCAGATCGGCTCGTTCTCCGTCGCCACTTGTCCGACCCGTCACGACGCATCGGAACCTGTGGCGCTCGCGGTGCGCGACACCATCACCGGTAGCACCGTGGGCGTCGCGTACGACGTGGGACGACCGACGGTCGCATTGACAAGCCTGCTCAAGGAAGCCGCCTGCCTCATTTTGGAGGCCAATCACGACGACCGGATGCTACGTTCGGGTCCCTACCCGGTCGCCGTCCAGCGCCGCATCGCCGGACCCGACGGCCACTTGTCCAATCGGGCTGCGGCGGACCTTGCGGCAGAACTCTGCCACCCGCGGTTGGACACGGTCGTGCTCGCGCATGTGAGCGATCGCTGTAATCAGCCTGAGCTGGCGCAGGCGGCAGTAGCAGAGGCTTTGACGCGCCGGGGGTTTCGAGGGCGCGTCCTGGTGGCATCGCAGGCCGAACCGCTCGAACCGTTCGAGGTGGGCCCAGCGCAATACGCGCTGGACGTGTTCAACTAGACTCGTCGTTCCCGGACTGTCCCTCACCCGACCCCTGCGGAGTCGTTTCCGCTGCGTCGGCATCCAATCCGCTTTCATGCGAGGCGAGGGCCGGTTCCCATTCTTCCATCATCTTGGCAAACGCCCCGGCGATGGTCGGATCGAACTCCACACCCGACCGCTCAGCCAGATACTTCAACACTTCCTCCTTGGGCCACGCATCACGATACGGGCGATCAGTGCGGAGCGCATCGTACACGTCGCACACATGGACGAGTTTGCTCCCTTGGTGGCAGTCCCGCTCGTAATGCATGCTGGGGTAGCCGCTGCCGTTCAGCATGATGTGGTGCTCATACGCGACGACCGCTGCCATGTCGAGGTCTGGTTCTGACTCGATGATAATGCGCGCGCCATCCACTGGGTGGCGATTCATGACCGCTCGCTCTTCGTCGGTCAGCTTCCCAGGCTTGTTCAAGATCTCGAGCGGGATCCGCACCTTCCCCAAATCGTGTAGCAGGCCCGCCACGCCGAACGCTCGGACGTCTCGGGCTCCGAGCCCGAGGTATTCCGCGAGCCCCATCGACAGCACGCTCACGTTGAGGGAATGCGTTGTGGTGTATTCATCGAATTTGCGGAGCCGCAAGAGGGGCAACATGACTTGCTGGTCGCCGTGCATTGCGACAGACAACGCGCGCACGACCGCTTCCGCCTCCATCAGCGGCAGTTCGTTTCCGCTGGTCAGCTCGTCGTGCATCCAGCGAACCGTGTCCGCTTCGTCGGCCAAATCGTAGGTGAGGGTGGCTGTCGCGATGTCCCCATCCGCTCCCGTGGCATCGACGCCGCGAATGCCAACCAGACCGTAGCGGATACCCGCGGGCCGGGTGGCCCGGGCCTCAGAGGTGTCGATCGTCCTCATGGCAACCCGTGCGAGCACCATGTCGAGGAACTCCTCTAGTTCCTCCTGCGTCACTTGCTCGTTGAGCTGGATGCGCTGGATCCCGATCCCGGAAAGCTTGGTGCTCCATTCCCAATCGCGGAGTTCGCGCACGGGCCTTTCGCCAAACACGACTTCGTCGCCGAGGAAGGAGAACCGCACCGGTCCCTCTCGAAGGAGCTCCAGGACCTGCTCGTACAGCTCCTCGACCGATCGCGCCCGCGATGCATGCCCTTCCGGGTAGAGCGCCAACGCCGAGAGCGTGTGTGCCAGGGTGTGCAGGAACGGGATGGGATCGATCACGACTGCTCCCGCGCGCTCGGCCCCGCCGCCGCGGCGGCGATTTCCGGGTCCCTCGAATTCCCCGCCCGCTTCAGGACCTTCTGCACTCGCGCATCGTCAGCATACGCATGGAGCGCGCGCAGCGCACTGAGATAGACCGGCGACTTGGGCGGCTCTTTGATCCGAAACAGCCGACGACGGGGCTCGGTGAGCTCGAGCAGCGCTTTGGCCGCAACCGCCTGGTGCGCCT
>JAOTWK010000444.1 GCA_029862935.1 Gemmatimonadota bacterium
GGCGGCGCTGCGTAGCCGGGAGTTTCCGGTCTGCAACCCGGTCGAGTTCGATCCGTTGGACCAGCTGCTTGATGCCGGGCTCCTGCAGGTACTTCATGAGCTTCTTGTTCTTGGGCATGCCCAGCTGAGCCTGGAACAGCTTCACCCCGGCGTCGTAGTCCGCAGGCCCATCGTTCATCGCCGCCTCGGCTTCGGCGAGCAACTCATTCACCACGGCCGTTTGCTTCCGCACCAGGCTCCGCACCTGCGTGTTGAACGCGGAGTACTTCTGGTCCGCCTCATTGCCCACGGGTCCGGAAATGATGAGCGGCGTGCGGGCCTCGTCGATGAGGATACTGTCCACCTCGTCCACGATGGCGTAGACATGCCGGCGCTGGACCCGCTGGTCCAGCGAAAACACCATGTTGTCGCGGAGGTAGTCGAACCCGAACTCATTGTTCGTACCGTACGTCACGTCACACTCGTACGCCGCCCGGCGCTCCGGTGTGGACGGCTCGGTGTCATCGAGGCACCCCACGGTGAGACCGAGCCACTTGAAGATGTGACCCATCCACTGGGAGTCGCGCCGCGCCAGGTAGTTGTTCACCGTGATCAGGTGCGTGCCATCACCCGGCAGCGCGTTCAGGTACATGGGAAGCGTGGCAACCAAGGTCTTCCCCTCGCCGGTCGCCATCTCCGCGATCTTCCCCTGATGCAGCACGATGCCGCCAATGAGTTGGACATCGTAGGGGACCATGTCCCATTCCAGCTCGTGGGCCATGACCACGACGTTCGTGCCCAGGAGCCGACGGCATGCCTCGCGGACCGTTGCGAAGGCCTCGGGAAGGAGATCGTCCAGCGCCTTTGCCGTCTCGGCTTTGAGCTGTTCCTCGAGGTCGGTCACCTCACGGTTCAGCGCGTCCCGCTCCGCGGGATCCGCGCAGTCGTGGCGCGCCTGCCGCTTTTCGGCCAGTTGAGAATGGAGTTCTCCCAGGCGTTCGGCCAGGAGCCCGCGCAGTTTAGCCGTCTGCGCCTGCACCTCCTCGTCGGACAGCTGGGCCAGACGCGACTCGTGTTCCTTGATCGCGTCGACGATCGGCTGAATGCGCTTGACCTCGCGGTCAAACCGCGAGCCAATGACCTTCGTAACGAGCTTCTTGAGCATCAGTCTTCAGTTCGATACAGTCCGTGCGTCGTGATGTACTCTGCGACGGCGTCTGGTATCAGTCCCGTGACCGACTCCCCGCGCCGGAGGCGCGCTCGGACATCGGTGGCCGACACGGCGACCGCCGGAACCTCCACCAATTCAGCCGCCCAGGGCAGATCGGGCATCGGAGTTCCCGGACGCGTGAGCACGCCGATCCGGGCAAGCCTGGAGATCTCCGGGCCCTCACGCCACCCAGGCAGCTCCCGGGCCGCGTCCGCCCCAATCAACAAACATAATGCGTCCTCTGAGAATTCGGCTCGGAGTTCGCGGAGTGAGTCGATGGTGTAGGACACCCCACCGCGTTCCACCTCCCGGGCGTCCGCTCGCAATCCCGGGGATTCCGCGACCGCCACGCGCAGCATCGCCAGCCGGTCGCGGGCCGACGCGACGTGTCCCTGTGCCTTGAAGGGCTGGCGGTTGGCGGGAATCAGGTGCACCACGTCGAGACCGAGACGATCTCGAGCGGCGCGCGCCACGGTGAGGTGACCGATGTGAACGGGATCGAAGGAACCGCCGAAGACGCCTCTGAGCATGTCAGGACAGGCGGGCTCGAATATGGACCGTCATGGAGTGGTGGCGTCGCACCCGGACACCGTCATCCCTGACAGCGTCCCTCCCCGTCCTCGGTCCCTGGGTAGTACTGCTCGAGGTGCAGGCACATCTCGTGCTTCTCTTCGTCGTATCCGATGCGATCGTAGGCCTTCACCAGGCCGAGGACGGCCTTCGGCGCATACGAGGTCCGCGGGTACCTCGCAATGATGTCCTTGAAGTAGATGATGGCCGAATCGTAGGCGCGGAAACGCAGGTAGAAGTCGCCGTTCCGGAAGTCCTTTGCGGCGAAGCGTTCGTTTAGCTGGGCAACTCGGATTTGGGCCCGAGGGGCCGCCGGACTCGACGGGAAGCGTCCGAGGAGTTCCGTGTAGGTCGCGAGGGCGGTCTCGCCGTAGGCCGGATCGAGCTCGGGGTTGCTCCACAGCTTCAGATAAGCGTCGCCGGCCCGGAGCAGCGCGTCCGGGGCAAGTCGATGACGTGGATACTCGTCCGCAACCCGACGGAACTGCCGCGCCGCTTCCAGCCTCTCCCCCTGTTGCAGCATGCATTCCGCGAGGTAGTACCGGACGTCGGCACTTCGGTCGTCGCGGGGCGGGAGCTCGAACGTGAGACGCTGGAATCCCTGCCGCGCGGCATTCCAGCGCCCGGAGCGGTACGCTTTCATGGAAGCCTCGTACAGCGATTCCGGTGTCGGGTGCTGGCTCGGATCGAGCTTGGCGCCGCATCCCGACAGGAGCAGCAGCGACACGAAGAGGGTTAAGGAACGGCGCATCAGGTGCAGTAGTACCCGGGAGAGGACGAGAGTTCCGGGTGTCGGCCGCAGGCCGGCCGCCGGTTCGATGTGGGACACCGTCATGGCTGCGGGGGCATGGATGGCGGACGGGCGATCAGGTTGAGCCGCTCGGACACGAGGGCGTGAATGGAATCACCAGGGCCGCGCCCTGCCCGAGCCTGCTCGTACGCTTCAATGGCGCCCAACACGTCTCCCAGCGCGAACCGCACGTCGCCGAGCCCGAGGTACGCGAGGCGGCCGTCATTGGTGGTGCCACCCCGAGTGGCGGCGAGGCGGAACCAGGCCTCGGCACCCGTCGGCATCCCGTTGTCCAAGGCGCCACGGCCCAAACGGAGGGCGCAACTCACCAAGTCATCCCGGGCAACGGTCGCCACCCGCGCATCCCGCTGCCGTCTGACCAGGCTCTCGTACACCTTCACTGCATCCTCACAGCGCCCCATGCGGCGCAACACGGACCCGTACGCGTACATCAGGGAATCCTGGATCCGGGCGTCGGGCGCGCCCGCCGCCGCGTACAGCAGGATCGTCAGCGCCTCTCGACCCCGGGGCAGGTCCCCGAGCACCGCCACGGCTTCGGGCGCAAAGGATCCCAGGACGCGCCCCGGTGCGGTCTCCTGAAGCGCCTGCAGGGCCTCTGCCAGTCCCGCCCGGTCGCCCCGAGTGATGGCGGCGTTCGCCACGCGCACCAGTCCATCGGCAGCTTCGCTTGCCCGCTCCTCGCCCCCAGCCGCTCCATACGCCCGGAACTCCTCAGCCGCCGCAACGAGGTCCCCAGCCCGCAGGCCCGCTGCGCCTGCCTTGGCACGCAGACTCGGATTGCCTCCGCCCCGTGCGAGCGCCAGCCGGTATTCCACCAACGCCTCTCCGAAGCGTGCCTCCGCGTAGGCGTGATCCCCGATGGACTCGTGATTGGCCGCCGACCCAACGCAGGCGGCAACCGCCCCCGTCACAAGCAGCAGGCCAGCGACGACGGTTCGCACGTTGTGCAGGTTACGCATCCTGTTCTCGCTCGAGCATGCTCAAATACGCACGGACGCGGCGGTCC
>JAOTWK010000443.1 GCA_029862935.1 Gemmatimonadota bacterium
GACAGCGTGATGTCGCGCACCGCGTCGGCATCGGCCCCGGCGTACCGGAACCACACCGCATCGGCTCGGACGATCAGCTCGCCCATCGCCGCACCAAGAGCACGAAGACCGGAACGCCGATCAGCGCCGTGACGACGCCCACCGGCATCTCGAGCGGCGCGAACGCCGTTCGAGCAAGCGCATCGGCGATCACCACCAGTGCGCCACCCACGACGAAGGCGGCCGGGAGCAGCGCCCGGTGGAGGCGGGCCCAGGTGAGTCGCACGGCATGCGGGACCACGAGCCCGACGAATCCGATGATGCCCGAGAGCGATACCGCGACCGCCGTGAGAGCCGAGGCGGTGAGATACAGGACGCGTTTGGTGCGCTCGACGTCTGTGCCAAGAAAGCGGGCCGGCTCCTCGCCCAACGCCAGGAGATCGAGCGGCCGGGCCAACCCGTACAGCACGGCGAGCGGGATCACGGCATAGGCGGCAAAGACCGCGACAGCCTGCCATGACGCCCGCCCGAAGCTTCCCAGTAGCCACATGAGGGCGTTGCGCACCTCCGGCGCCGGCGACAACGCCATGATGGCTCCCATCACCGAGGCGGCGAACGCACCCACTACCACACCACCAAGCAGCAGCACGCGCGTGTCCAGCACGCTGCCAGTGACCACGGCCACGCGGTACACGAGCAGAATGGCTCCGATGGCGCCGACGAGCGCCGCGACGGGAACGGCCCATGGACTGGTGAGCTGGAGTGCGATGGCGGTCACGGCCCCAAGGCCCGCGCCGCCCGACAGACCGAGGAGGTATGGGTCGGCCAACGGATTGCGCACCAGGGCCTGTAACGCCGCACCGGTCACGGAGAGCGAGCCACCCACGAGAAACGCGAGCAGCACGCGCGGCAGCCGGAGGTCCCGGACGATCGTGGCCGCAGGGCCCTCAGCCGATCCGGCCAGGCCACGCCATACGTCCCCGACCCCCAGGGGCGCCGGTCCGAGCGCGACCGCACCCAGCAGGATGGCTGCAACCGTCGCGAGGAGCGCGAGCCAGCGCGTCACGGTGACCCCGTAGCGAGCGCCTCAGCCAACTGCGCCACGGCCTGACCGGCGCGCAGGGACGGCCAGCTGAACTCCGACCCGTGGACCCGGACGAACCGCCTCTCGCGCACCGCCGTGATCGTCTCCCACTCGGGTCTGCCTGCCACGGCGAGATCGCTCTCTTCGACGAGCAACACTACGTCCGGCGTTCGCACGGCGATCGCTTCGATACTCACGGTCGCCGACGGCTGCCGAAGATCGGCAAAGACGTTCCGACCGCCGGCCAGGTGGACGATTTCCGACAGGAAGCTCCCTCCTCCGATCACGATAGGTGGAGCATCCCACGCGAGCAGCAACGTGCCGACTCGGACATCGAACGATCGCCGACGCAATCGGTCCAGCTCACGCTGGAAGGCGTCCGCAACCGAGTCGGCCCGAACGCTGTCTCCCATCACCCGTCCCAGGAGCCGTACCGCGGGATCGACGTCGTCCAGTTGATCGAGTCGGACGCTGACTGACGCGATACCGAGATCGTCGAGCCGAGCGATAGCGGCGGCATTGGCGGGCGTGTGGTAGAACACCACCAAGTCGGGCCGACGAGCGGTGACGATCTCGAGGTTGGGATCGAGACCATCACCCACGCTGGGGATCGCTTGGGCTTCGGGCGGATAGGAACTCCACCGGGTGCGGCCCACTAACCGCTCGCCCCACCCCAGGGCGAACAGCAACTCGGTGATCGAGGGAGACAACGAAACGATCCGTTCCGGAGGCGAGGCAAGCCGCAGCGGGTGGCCCGCGTGGTCGACTACGGTGGCCAACTCCGGCCTCTCACCACAGGCAACGGCCAGCGCCGCCGCGAGGAGGAGTGCCCTAGGTCCGAACGACAAGGCCGCTCACGCTGTCCCGACCTTCGCGGAGTGAGCGGACGCGATCATGATGACGCTGATTGGCGTGTCCACCTGCCCCCCCGCGAGGGATCCGTGTGGTGGTGCGAGCGCGTGGCGTCTCCTGGCTTCGGGCAGCTGGCTCGCCTTCCCGGTTTCCCAGTGGCGTGCTGAACCAGCCGACGGTGCCCGTTACAGTGGCGGGGCCGCGCCGGATTCTCACCGGCCTTCCGCTGTCGCGGTCGCAACTTTGGTCGAATAACTGCTGGATCGAAGTCTAGTGGGGTGCCGAAGGTGGCGCCAGGGCAGCCGAGAGCCGCGCTTTCAGCTCCGCTCGGCGCGCCCGATACGTCTCCTCATCCATGGTCGTGCGGGCGGCGTCCAACGCGGCGATGTCGGCCGCGAGCGCCGCGGGATCGTCTTCGCCGGGTGCCGCAGACATCCGGGTCCGGCGCCACCACAGGGCGAACACGCCGAACAGGACGACGGCGGCGAGCGGAATCACGATCCACACGACCGGCGATCGGGCCCGTCGACCGGAGCCGAATCGCAAGGTGACCCGCGCCCCCCGCTCAATGGACTCGGCGCCGTAGCGGCGCAGCATCGAGCCATCCAGTTCTTCCACACCGCGAAGGGTAAGTGCCGGCGCGTCGAGCGACGCGAGGCTGTCTTCCAGCAGGATGCTGAGGCGCTCGATCGGCTGGTCCACGATGACGGTCATCGAATCCAGGTTCGACCCGAGTAGATATCCCACGAGGATCTGCCGCTCGCCAGGGGGAATCGGGGCGAATACCGTGAGAGTATTGGCATGGTACTCGATCGCATCCGTGCCAAGGTCGCTCATGCCGATCTCGAATTCCCGTGCGAGCGGCGTGACCGCCCCTTGCCAGACGGGAGAGAACGAATCCGCCGCGACCCGGGTTCGCTCCCCGCGATTGACCAATACGAATAGCTCGACCACCCGGCGACCGCCCGACTCGGGACGGCGCACGAGCACGTGCCGCTCAGCAACCTCGATCGGGGGATCGGTGGCCGACGTATCGTACACGACGAGGGGAGGAACCACTTCGACGCCGGACGGCGGCGGTGCGAACGCTTCGCTGAAGTAGGCAACATCCTGGTGCTCGACGCTCGTCAGGTAGAGGGCAGAGGTATCGACCAATGCCTGGCCAAGCGCGTAGCGCCCCGTGCGATCGGTGCGTTGCGAATCGATCGCTGCTCCTTCCGTCGGTCCGAGGACCGCATGCAGCACCACCCATCGTCCTACAACGGCGGTCGAGTCGCCGCCGACCATGCGAACTACTCTGCCGGTCACACGAAGGCCCTGAGCCTCGACCGTTCCGACGAGGCCCAGGGCCATGAGTGACGCGATAAGGATGCTACGGCGTGAACTTGCCGAAATCTTCTGGATCCAGGTTCTCGAGATACGAGCGGAGCGACTCGGCATCCACCTCTCCAGACTCGGGCCCCATGGGCTCGACGGTATCGATGGTCGTGAGCTCCAAGAGGCCATCCTGCGTGAAGATGGGAGCCTTCAGCCTGAGCGCGACCGCAATGCTGTCCGACGGTCTGGCATCGATGTGAATGACGTGGTCATCGCGGTGGAGATGCAGCTCGGCGAAGTACGTGTTCTCCTTTACCTGTGTAATGAATACGCGCGACAGCGTC
>JAOTWK010000445.1 GCA_029862935.1 Gemmatimonadota bacterium
CGACCTGTTGCTCAAGCTGGTGGCGAAATGCGGATGGTTCACGTCCGAGGCCGGTCCGGAGCCGCCGGCGGTGACGCCGGCGCCCCCGGCTGTGCGAACCACCAAGCGCGTGGGGCGCGACCTGGCGCAGACCCACATCGTTCTCGGGACCGACACCTTTGGGTACGGTGATCGGCGACGCGAGGCGCTGGTGGCTCTCAACACGGTGTTGGGTGGGGGGATGTCCAGTCGCCTGTTTCAGCGCGTGCGCGAAGAATTGGGGCTAGCGTATGCCGTGCACACGCACCAATCCTTCTATCACGATGTTGGCGTGACCGGCGTGTATGTCGGCACCCATCCGTCAACGGCCGCCCACGCCGTCGACGTCATTTTGGACGAGCTGCGTGTGTTGGCGTCCGACGGGCTTCCACCCGAAGATCTCGCCGACGCCAAGCGACAGCTCAAAGGGCAGGTGACGCTGTCCCTGGAGAGCCCGACCGCGCGGATGCATCGGCTGGCAACGGTGGAGCTCTATCGGGAGCCGTATCGAACTATCGACCAGATCTTGGCCGATATCGACGCGGTCGGTCAGGAGGGGGCTGCAGGGGTAGCGGCGGAGTTCTTTGACCCGGAGCGACAGACACAGGTCTGGCTCGGGCCGAACTAGGCACCGTCACCATCATTTCGTCGAGGGTCCGATGATCATAGGTGTTCCGAAGGAGATCAAGACCGCTGAGAACCGCGTTGCCCTCGTTCCGGCAGGGGCGGAGGCGCTGAAAGCACGCGGACATACCGTGCTCGTGGAGCGGGGAGCGGGGGAGGGCAGTGGGTTCACTGACGACGTGTACCAGAAGGTCGGTGCTACGATCGCAGCGACGGCGAAGGACATATGGGCCAAGGCCGAGATGATCATGAAGGTCAAGGAACCCATCGAGCCGGAATGGCCGCTCATGCGGAGCGGGCAGGTGGTCTTCACGTACTTCCACTTCGCCGCGAGCGAGCCGCTGACCCGGGCAGTGATGAAATCCAAGTGCGTGGCGATCGCGTACGAGACTGTCCAGCTTCCATCGGGTGAGCTGCCATTGCTCACGCCGATGAGCGAGGTCGCGGGGCGCATGGCGGTGCAGGAAGGGGCCAAGTATCTGGAGCGATACTATGGCGGGCGCGGGATCCTGCTCGGGGGTGTGCCGGGTGTGTTGCCGGCCGAAGTGGTCATCATTGGGGGTGGTGTGGTCGGCACCAACGCCGCCAAGATGGCGGCCGGGCTGGGGGCTCACGTGACGGTCCTCGACCTGTCCTTGGAGCGCCTGCGCTACCTGTCGGACGTGATGCCGGCCAACGTCGACCTGGTGTATTCCAACCGCCACAACTTGCTGGAGCAGTTGGCCACGGCGGACTTGCTGATCGGGGCCGTGTTGGTGCCGGGTGCGAAAGCGCCCAGTCTTGTGACGAAGGCCGATCTGAAGCACATGAAGAAGGGTGCCGTTGTGGTCGACGTGGCGGTCGACCAGGGCGGGTGTGTCGAGACGATCAAGCCGACCACCCACGACAATCCGGTCTACATCGTGGAGGATGTCGTGCATTACGGCGTGGCAAACATGCCGGGGGGAGTCCCTCGGACCTCCACGCTGGCGCTCACCAACGCCACGTTCACGTATGCGGCCAAACTGGCCAAGAATGGCTGGCGCCAGGCATGCAAGGCCGATCGATCGTTGTTCCTGGGTCTCAACGTGATCGAGGGCAAGGTGGTGTATCCCGGAGTCGCCGAGGCGTTTGGCCTCGACGTGAGCGATCCGAGCACGCTAGTCTGAGAGCCCCTCGCCAACCGGGTGCAGGGCCGGTAAGTTGAGAGCTTGCTTTCACTTACGCTTGCAATTAACTTAGGACGCTTTCGGAAAACCGAAGGCGTCCTTGGTTATGGGCGCCCCGATCCCTGACCCGTTGAACGATGCCGATCAACTGGAGCAAATTCCGTCTCGGGAGTATCCTGCCGGCGAACGAGATCGCGGTCGACCTCGGCACGTCCAATACGCTGATCTACGTCCGCGGGGAGGGGATCGTCCTCAACGAGCCCTCGGTCGTGGCCATCGAGAAGGCCACCGGCAAGGTCAAGGGCATCGGGCTCGAGGCCAAGCGCATGCTCGGGAGGACGCCCGAGAGTATCCTGGCGGTGCGTCCGTTGAAGGACGGAGTCATTGCCGACTTCGACGTCACCGAGAAGATGCTGCGCTACTTCTTGTCGACGATTATCCAGAAGCACTTCTTTCGCGTGAAGCCCCGGGTGATCGTGTGCGTGCCGAGCGGCATCACGGAAGTGGAGAAGCGCGCCGTTCGCGACAGCGCGCACTCGGCCGGTGCCAAAGAGGTCTACATGGTCGCCGAGCCAATGGCAGCGGCTATCGGCGTGGGGCTGCCGGTGGAGACGCCGACCGGGAACATGGCTATCGATATCGGTGGGGGCACCACCGAGATCGCCGTCATTGCGCTCTCGGGGATCGTGAGCGACACGTCGATCCGAACCGGTGGCGACGAGATGGATCAATCCATCGTGCAGTTCATGCGCAAGAACTACAATCTGTTGATCGGGGAACCCACGGCCGAAGCCGTCAAGATCCAGATCGGCAGCGCGGTGCCGATGAAGGACGAGAAGGAAATGGAGGCGAAGGGCCGGGACCTGGTCTCCGGGATTCCCAAGGTCGTGCGCGTTCATTCGAGCGAAGTCCGCGAGGCCATGCAGGAGCCCATCCAGCAGATCATCGACGCCGTGCGCCGCGCCCTCGAGATCACGCCCCCGGAGCTGGCCAGCGACATCGTCGATCGCGGAATCGTGATGGCGGGCGGTGGCTCGTTGATCCGTGGACTGGACGTGCTGGTCTCTCAGGAAACCGGTCTTCCGGTGCGGGTGGACGAAGATCCACTGACGTGCGTGGTCCGGGGTACGGGACGCATACTGGAGGATCCCGAGAGGTACCGCTCGGTCCTCACGACATAGGCGGCTCGTGATCTTCGCGCCGGACTCATACTCGTCACGTCGCGACACCCTCGCATTCGTCGTTTGTCTCGTGTTGGCGGTGGCAGCGCGCATGTCACCCCCGGTGATTCAGGACGCCGTGGCGGCCGGCATCACGCGCACGGTGCTCGCGCCCTTCTTGTTTGTGCAGCGTCAGGCCGAAGTGGTCCGGGCGTCCCGGGGCCGGTACCTGCAGCAGGCAGCCGGACGCGACTCCACTCTCCTGCTGGCGCTCCAGGCATCGAGTCTGGAACAGGAGAACGAGGAGCTTCGGAGGATCCTCGGGCTGTCGTCGCGACTTCGGAGCCGTCATGTGTCGGCGGAGGTGCTCCATCAGGCGTTACCGACCAGCGGCCTCATGGTCGTCTTGTCGGCCGGGCGCGATGACGGCGTGCGCGCTGCGGCGCCGGTCGTCGCCCCGGGGGGGCTCGTCGGGGTGGTCCAGCGCTCCTCCGCCACGCATTCGGTGGCGCTGCTATGGACCCACCCGGACTTCCGCGTGAGCGGCATGGCGCTCGACGGCTCGGTGTTTGGGATCGTGGCGCCGCGCGGCAGCGAGGGGCCGGGCACGCCGATGC
>JAOTWK010000446.1 GCA_029862935.1 Gemmatimonadota bacterium
GCATCAACGCTCAAGTTCCTCTAAAACGTACACGCTCGGCTGGTCCATGCGCTTGTTAGGTGGCAGAGCCCGACTTCCTCAACCTGGCAGCCACCATGGCCAAGTGAACGCCAAGATCACCAGGACTGCCACACCAACACCCCGCCAGAATCCTCCCATAGGATTGCCGACCTGGAGCGAGTCCACCTCCGAGCGTGCCAAGCCAACGCGGCAACTGTCGCAGCCGCGCGGCTCCAGCCAATGCACGCCGAGGACGGAATCCTGGGTAAGGACTACCGCGTGCCAGCGTTCCGCGGCCCCGTCATGCCACACCCGGACCTGTTGGCCCGGATCCATCCGGCCCAATGGTAAGTGCGCGTGCCGACGCCATCCCGCGCCACACGCTCCATTCGCCAGCAGCATGCAACAGAGCGCTGCGCTCACCAGTCGTCGTAGTGCGGTGCTCGGGGCTATCGAGGTCATCGCAAACTGACGCTGCCGCCTAACGGACCCGCGTTTGAGCTGCAAGCGACCGGTCCGGCGGGCGGGCCAGTCCGTGAGCGTAACATTGCGCTCGCAGGGCGCTCATATCAACGCCTTCCTTGAATCGCCAGCGATTGACAGCTCCTAACGCGTGTTAGGCGTCACAGGACGCGAGTCAGGGCTCAGCGAGAAACCGAATGATCTCCTGCATTAGCCGCGTGGCTTGATCCGTCGCAAAGAGAAACTGCGCATGAGCGGCGCCGTCCAGCACGAGAAGTTCCTTCGGGTCCCGCGCTCGATCGTACTGCTCCCGAATCGTGTCGAGTCGTTGGGCCCCACTCCCGGTCGTGTCATCCCGAGCTACGATGAACAGTTTCCGGCCCGGCAGCCGCTCGGGCTCTGCAATCGCTGAATGTGCCAGGAGCACGAGGCGGTCAATATGTCCTGGCGGGGCTTCGATGGCCGCTTGCGCGGCCGCCCCGCCGCCGAAACTAGCACCCACGACGGACACGGTCTCCGCACCGGTCTCCCGGGCGTAACGGACTGCCGCCAGCACGTCGAAGTACGCCCCGTCGCTGCGCGATGCCGATGTCGGTCCACCGCGCGACTGCCCCCGCCCGCGAAAATCGATCGCAATGACGCGGAAGCCGCTCGCCGCCAACACCGGCGCCTGCGTCTCCCAGCTCTCCTTGGTGAAGCGACCGCCATGAGCCAAAACCACAGCCTGCGGGCCAGTTCCGTACTCGGCTGCGTAGACGATGCCGCCATCTGTCGTGCGGAACGACACAATCTCTTGCGCGACACATGCGGTGAGGCTGCACGCCGCGAGTGTCACCTGAGTGAGGAGCGCACAACCAGCTCTCGTGACGGGATTCATGTGACGCCTAACGGCTCGCGCATGACCTGCGAGCGTACGGCTCGCCAGGCGCGCCTCTGGGTGAACGGACTCGTATCAACGCCAGACGCTCAGTCATTCGCCTTTTTTTTGCAAACGTACGCGCTCGGCTGGTCCATGCGCTTGTTAGACAGCGCATCACGTCAAGGTGCGGTAGTTCATTGGGAATCGGATGCTAGGTTCGTCGTCTCGGAACTTGAGCATCCGTTCAAGAACCGCTCCCAGTGAAACATCGTCGCGGCGCTGACTACGTGTGGACATGAGATCGTTTAGGTCGAGATGTACCGCCGGGCGAATAAGATGAGTTGTTGATAGGGCGCCGGCGGAGGAGAAGCCAAACCAGATCAGTAACTCGTGATCTGACAGCCGGACCTCAATGATGTAGTCCGCGACGCCAAACCTGCTCGGTGCTTCGATGGTCCAAAAACGCCGCCGGGCGTTGGCCTCGGCGGTGCCCGCTGTCCAGCGTGTGCCCTCGCGAATACCCAATTCCGGGTGGGTGAGTCGAATGGTGCGATCAAGCTCCCGTTCCACGTAGTCACGGATCACGGATTCTTCGTGCGGCGCAACCATCGTCGACCTCCAGGGCGCTAACCTCTGCTCGTCAGGCTGCACTTACGCTGGTTGGACGGCGCACATCTGGAAATTCGGTGGTGGAGACGACTGCTGGCCGATTGTCACATACTCACCCGTTGGCAGGCGAATCTCCACGATGAGCGCCGGCGTGGTGGGCACGACTGCCTTCGTGCCGTCCGCGAAGTCGTACTCGTTCCATCCGGTGAACACCTTGTAGGCACCGCCGTCAAACCAGTAGTCGTAGGTTCCCTTCAGATCGTCCGGCTGTCTCTCGGTGCGCCGGCCACGCGAGCCGGCAATCGCAGATAGAACGTTGGCGACTCGGCGGATGTCAGCTATCATGGCACTGGCTCCCGGGAATTGGGCAAGCAGCTGTGCGCTGCCTAACGTCTCGCGATTCTGCTGCGCGGCCCGCCTGCACACAAGCGCGTAGCGCTTCGACTAGGTCTCCGGCGACAGCAGCAATCGCTTGTTAGGAAGCTCGACCGGGGCGTTCGCCTAGCGGCATACCGCCGGATCTGGGCTAAGGCTGCTAGGATTCGCCACCGACGACGTGTTGACATTGATCCACAGCTGTTCCCCAGCCTCCATCATGGCAACCCAAAACGCGGCCGCACCCTCCTCGAGGACGGTTCCGGTGTGTGTATCCTGAGGCCCGCTGTCAATCCACTCCCAAAACACAAAGGTGCTCACGATTGTGTCACCGTACAGCGCGTTGAAGAAACCCTCCCCCCGGTAGCCGAGGACCATGAGCGTATCACCCGGAGCGAAGGTCAAGCTGTTCGGTTGCCAGGGGGTTTGCTTTGTAGAATCGGTGACCAACACGACGGTGGGCCTCTCGATCATCATAACGCCTGTCGTCACCTCGAAGCGGCGCCCGACTTCCAGCGCTCCAACCGGTCCTTCAGCCCCCGGCTCGTCGTACAGATCTGTTGGCCCGCATGCTACCCACTCCCCGTAACTGCAACCTTCCCCCGGACAGGCATTCTCAATGGTCATCGGGAAGAGTCCTGCATCCCCCGCCAGAGCACCCTCCGCTGCTCCGGCTTGGTCCAGCATCGGTGCAGCCTCTCCCCCACACGCCGCGAGGAGGACCAGCAGACTCGTCGCGCCCAGCTGTACTCTCATCGCCCCGTCCCCTTCTCCCGAGCTTCCTAACGGTCAGCGCATGACCTGCGAGCGATCAGCTCGCCAGGCGCGCGTCTCGGTGAACGTACTCGTATCAACGCCAGGCGCTCAGTCATTCTGTTTCCTTTGAAAACGTACACGCTCGGCCGGTCCATGCGCTTGTTAGGCGGATTCGCACAAGCAAAAGCTACCACCGAATCACCATCGGCATCGCGGTGCGCATATCCAAGACGGCGCCCGACGTGCAACCGTCGAGTTCAACCTCCAAGAAGGGTGCCGAACCGACCTCGACTGAGACCAGCCCCATCGACATGAATGCCGAGAACTCCGCCGACGGATCCTCCGCCGACCGCGTGGTCAGGAGCACCTTGGTGACACACCGTACCCCGTTTGGGTGCTGCGGACATTCGTAGCCCGGACCCGACTTCCATGGCAGCACAAAGAGCAAGGGCTCCTCGACGTTGTTGGAGTTGGTTCCCATCGGTATCGC
>JAOTWK010000448.1 GCA_029862935.1 Gemmatimonadota bacterium
GGATCCAAGAGCCGATGTACAGCGGTCGCCTGTGGACGATGCGACAGTTCTCCGGATACGGGACCGCAGAGGACACGAACACGCGGTACAAGTTCTTGTTGGAACGGGGGCAAACGGGCCTTTCGGTAGCGTTCGACTTCCCGACGCTCATGGGATACGACTCGGACCATCCGCGGTCAGAGGGTGAGGTGGGCAAGTGCGGGGTGGCCATCGCGTCGCTCGCCGATATGGAGACGCTGTTTGCCGGCATTCCGCTCGATCGTATCTCGACATCGATGACGATCAACGGCCCGGCAGCGATTCTCTTCTGCTTCTACGTGGCCGCGGCCGAGCGCCAGGGCGTGGATATCGCAAAGCTACGCGGCACGGTGCAGAACGACATTCTGAAAGAGTACATGGCGCAGCACGCGTGGGTGTTTCCCGTGGAGCCTGCGCTCAAGATCATCGTCGACCTTTTCGAGTGGGCGTCGGACCATACGCCACTGTGGAACACCGTCTCGATCAGCGGCTACCACATTCGAGAAGCCGGTGCGACGGCCGTGCAGGAGCTCGCCTTCACGCTGCAGAACGGGTTCGAGTATGTCGAGCGCGGCGTGGCGCGCGGCATGGATGTCGACCACTTCGCGCCCCGGCTGTCCTTCTTCTGGGATGTGCACAACGATCTGTTCGAAGAAGTCGCCAAGATGCGCGCAGCCCGACGCATCTGGGCCAGACACGTGCGTGAGCGGTACGGGGCCAAGGATCCACGCTCCTGGAAGCTGCGGTTTCACTGTCAGACCGCCGGCGTCTCTCTCACGGCGCAGCAGCCGCTCAACAACGTGGTGCGGGTGGCGTATCAAGCCCTCGCCGCCGCTTTGGGCGGGGCACAGTCGCTCCACACGAATTCGCTCGACGAAACGCTTGCTCTTCCCACGGAAGACGCAGCCAAGCTCGCGCTTCGAACGCAGCAGGTTCTCGCCTACGAGACGGGTGTGCCCAACGTCAGTGATCCGCTCGGAGGATCGTACTATGTCGAAGCGTTGACGGACCGTATGGAACGGGAGGCCGAAACGCTATTTTCCGAAATCGAGCGGATCGGCGGTGTCGTCAAGGGAATCGAAGACGGCTGGTTCCAGCAGCAGATTCACCGGAGCGCCCTACGGTTTCAGCATGAAGTCGAGCAAAAGCGGCGAGTCATCGTTGGTGTCAACGAGTTCGTCGATACCGACGGTGAGGAACTCGAGATTCTGAAGGTCAGCGAAGAAGCTGAGCGGTCGCAGCGCGCACGCCTTGCGGATGTCCGGGGACGGCGCAACGAACAGGACGTCGAGAAGAGGCTTGCCGCGCTCAAGCATGCGGCCGAGCGCGACGAGAACGTGATTCCGCCGATGCTCGATTGTGCGCGTGCGTACTGCACGCTCTTCGAAATCCGCCACACCTTGGAGGAGGTCTACGGTGCCTATCGCGAACCCGTCTTCTTCTAGGTCGCGAATGCAGCAGCCAACGACCGGCGCAAAGGCCGGTCGCGTCGAGTCGCTTCGTCACATGGTCGAGAAGCTCGCTGACCTGGGGCAAACCGACCATTGGATCGTATCCTGCTACCTCAAACTCGAGCCACGAGATCGGTCGCGCGGCAAATATCTCATCAAGCTGAAGAATCGGATCAAGCAGCAGCTCAAGTCGCTGGAGGCACAAGGTGTGAGCCGCCAGGACCATGAGATTGTGGAGCGTGACCTTCAGCGCATTCGCGCCTACCTCGAGCTGCCGGACAATCTCCCGACCGGTCAGGGAATCGCGTTCTTTGCGTGCGAGCCCCTCGACCTGTTCGAGGCGGTACCGCTGCCAAGGGTGTTTCGGTCACGTCTCTCGATCGATCGATCACCCCTGATTCGGGAGCTGGCTGCCGTCGACGACGAGTTTGGACGCGTGCTCTGTGTTACCTACGATCGGACGAGCGCGCGGTTCTTCGAGGCATCGGCCTTCGGTATCGAAGAGTTGCCGAGTCTCGCTGCCGGGGACACGACGCGTCCCGGCCGGTTCTACGGTGCCAGGTCGGCGACGGGGACCGGGGCGTCCTCTGGCTCCGCGGGCGAGCACAACTACAACCAGCGGATTCGCGGGGAAAAGCAGCGGCACTATGCCCTGATCGCGCAGCGGCTCTTCGAGCAGTCGCGGGCGCGCGCCGTCCGCGGGATCGTGTTGGCCGGGACGGGAACGGATGCGGAAGCGGTCGAGCCCCATTTGCATCCGTATGTGGCAAAGCAGCTCATCGGGACGGCCCGGCTCAATCCCAAGTCGGTCACGTCTGCCCAGGTCATGGAGGCCGTGCTCGAGGTGCTCGACCGCTCGGAGCGCGCGGGTGAATCGGAACACATCCGTGCGTTGCGCGAGAAGCTGGGAACGGGATGGGCGGTCAACGGCGTCGATCCCGTCTTGCAGGCGTTGGCGAGCGGACAGGTCCGCACGCTCCTGGTGGAGCCTTCCGCCGAACGCACTGGCTTTCTCTGCTCGCGGACGGCACGGCTGGTGCTCGAGGCAGGCGACTGTGAGGGTGAAGGAGAGCCGGTGCCGGTCGCGGACATCGTCGATGAGGCGATCGAGGAAGCGTTGCGGCAAGGTGGTCATGTTGAGGTGGTAGAAGACGGCGAAGCGCGGAGCGGCGTCGAAGGACTCGCGGCTCTCCTCCGCTTCAGGCAGCGCTGAGCGTCGTTGAGGCGCTTGTAACACTTTCACGGGGAGCATAGGTTCCGCGCACCATGGCGAAGACACGCCGTTCCCGACCCATTCGGGTGCTCGTAGGCAAACCCGGGCTCGACGGTCATGACCGAGGTGCCAAGGTCGTGGCCGCCGGCTTACGGGATGCCGGTATGGAAGTCGTGTACACGGGGCTGCATCAGACCCCGGAGATGATTGCCACGGCAGCCGTGCAGGAGGACGTCGACGTGGTGGGCCTGTCCGTGCTGTCGGGCGCGCACATGACGCTCATCCCGCGGGTGCAGCAGCTCTTGGCCGATGCCGGTCGCGACGACATTCTCCTCATCGGTGGGGGAATCGTGCCGGACGAAGACATCGAGAAGCTGCAGGCCCGGGGCGTGGCACGGGTGTTTGGGCCGGGCACCAAAACGCAGGAGATCATCGACTACATCGTGTCCTGGGCCGAGAGTCGCGTCGAGTGACATCGACTGGGTCCGTGGCGAAGCACCATCGACTACGGGAACTCACGGCCGAGTACCGCGAGCTTGCGTTGCGTCTGCGCCAAGGCGGTGGAGCAGCCAAGATCCAGCGGGAGCACGATCGCGGGAAGCTCACGGCGCGCGAGCGGATCAATCGGCTGTTCGATGCCGACGAGCCGTGGCTCGAGGTCGGGCTGCTTGTCGCGTACGATGCCTATGACGGCCAAGCACCGGCGGCGGGGGTCGTGACGGGCGTCGGGCTCGTCGCAGGTCACCATGTGGTGGTGGTGGCGAACGATGCCACCATCAAAGCGGGCTCGTGGTGGCCCGAGACCATCAAGAAGATCCTGCGCGCGCAAGAGATCGCCATGCGCCAACGGATC
>JAOTWK010000450.1 GCA_029862935.1 Gemmatimonadota bacterium
GAACCCGGATGGGTTCTATTTCATTAACAATGTGCCTGCGGGTGTGTATTCGATGCGGGCACAATTCATTGGGTACCAGCCCGCACAGATCGAGAACATCCGGGTATTTGGCGATCAGACGCTGACCGTCGATTTCCGGCTCTCGGGAGCGGTGGCCCTGGAGGCAATCACGATTACGGCGGCAGAAGCCCCGCTCGTGCCTCGGGACCAAGTCGCCTCGAAGTTCATCGTGACGGGCGAGGGCATCTCTGATCTGCCGATCACGGATGCCTTGCAGATCGTGGCGTTGCAGCCGGGCGTGATCACCGGCCGCGGCGGCAACATCAGCATCCGGGGCGGCCGTGCGAACGAGGCAGCGATCTTCGTCGATGGCGCGCCGGTACGCCGGATGGATACTGGCTCGACGCTGCTCAGCATCGCCACCAACACGCTGCAGGAAGTGTCGGTGACCACGGGAGCCATGGACGCGGCGTTCGGTGACGCCCAGGCGGGTGTCATTTCGCTCGTCACGCGTTCGGGTGGCCCGCGCTTCGTTGGCACGGCGGCCTATGAGACCGACGCTGTAATGGGTACTAAGGGCGTCGGCTTCAACCGCTTCGAGGCAGCCCTCAGCGGTCCATTGCTCGGCAATCTCACGTTCTCGTTGGGTGGGACCGTGACCGGGAATGGTTCTTCGGTTTCCAACAAGGGTCGCAGTGCGATCCCGAGCTACACGTTTGCCGGGGTCGACACGCTCGTGACGGACTTCGTGGAGGGCAGCTCGACTGACCTCACGACGACGGCGATCCCTCGGATCATTCAGTACGGGGGTGAGTGTGACCCGGCCGACAACTTCGGGTTCGAGTGCCAGGGCAACTTCCGGCCGTACGGCTGGACGACGGACACCCGGGTGAACGGCAAGCTCCAGTTCACGTACGGTAGCGGCTCACGCGTGTCGCTCTCCGCGCTCTCCAACATCAATCAGACCATGGGCGCGAACGTCATGAATCAAGAGAGCGCCTTTGGGACGCGCACCGTTTCGAACTTGCTCGTCTTTAACTGGGTGCAGCAGATCTTCCGTGGCACGAGCAGTGAGCTGGCGTTCGACGTGAACCTGTCATACCAGACCGACCGGTCGCTCAACGGCTCCGTCGTCCGGGATGACGATCTCGGGTTGCGTGACCCGACCATGGGCATCGTGCTGTCGCCGCTCAACTTCATCACGGATTTCGATCGGTTTGCGCCGGTGGATGCCGCTGATCACTTGACGCGCGATCCGGCGACGAACGGCTACCTGCTCGCTCAACTCAAGACGGACGAGGACTGGGACGCCGCCATCGAGAACATGCGGTACGACCGCGGCACGCTCCGATCCTATCTGGGTCGGTTGGAGACCAACAATCGGTCGGTCCAGCGGATGAACGCCTACGGCGTGACGGGGAATTTCTCGAACTTCGGCGTGAACAACGGCCAGGGGCTCCGCTACGAGCGGCGCTACGTGGGCCGCGCGAACGTCGACTGGCAAGCCGACCGGTATAACCGGTTCAAGTTTGGTGTCGAGGGCACCGTGGGGCGGGTCGGCCGCTGGGAGATGGGGTGGACCCTCAAGAGCTTCGGCAACGGGTACATTGGCGACCCTTACAAGATCGCGGCGTACGCCCAGGACCGGCTCGACTTGGGCGACGTGGTCATCGAGCTGGGCGTGCGGTGGGATCAGTTTGACACCCGCACGATCTTCCCATTGGTGCCGGGCCGCATTTTCACGAACCCGGCGTTCGATCAAGACGCAACGGTCGAGCAAATGACCTGCCCGACGGCCCGTGAGCAGTGCGACGTGAACCAGTACGTCTGGTTCAATTCCCAGTCGCACTCCAGCCTCGCGCCGCGCGTCCGGGTCTCGTTCCCGGTGACGGACCGCACGAACTTCCGGCTGTCCTACGCGCACCAGACGCAGGTGCCGGACCTGTTCAACATGTACAACGGCACGAACAACGACCTCGCCAACACGAACACGAACGACCAGTTCGGCGGCGATGTCGAGATGGGCAAGACGATTCTGTTCGAGTTCGGCATTCGGCACGCCTTCGATCAGGACATGGTGCTGGACGTCTCGGCCTACAACAAGGACAAGGTGTCGGACATCACGTACCGGACGCTGCCGTTCTTCGACACGTTCTCGGATCGCATCAGCAACGTGAACATTCTGACCAACGCCGACTTCGGGAACGCCCGCGGCGTGGACATTCAGCTGATTCGGCGGTTCGGCAACATCTTCTCGGGCCAGGTGTCGTACACCTTCCAGAACTCCAAGAGCACGGGTTCTGACCCGGTGGACTTCCTGAACGGCATCTCCCGCGCACCGTTCGGCGTCACGGGTGAGCGGCAGGAGGCTCCACAAACGCTGCTTCGCACGCGTGACGATCGGCGACACAGCCTCCAAGGCAGCTTCACACTGGCGTTCCCGACCGACTTCGCGCCGGGGTCGGCCTTTGGGGCGATTCTGCGTGACGTTGGCGTGTTCGGGACGCTCCAGATGCGGAGCGGGCTGCCCTACACCCGGTTGGAGAACAACGGCCGCGGCAACACCTCGGGTGGAGGGTTCGGACTGGTGTCCGATCTCGTCGAGCCGTTGCAGTCGTCCGAGACACCATGGCAGACGTTCTTCGACATGCGTGTGACGAAGGGCTTCAACCTGGGTCCGACCAACTGGACGTTGTATGCGGACCTCCGCAACATCTTCAACTTCACGAACAAGGGCGTGGTATTCAGTGAGACCGGCGACGTCGTGAACGAGGAGTATTTGCGGGTGAGCTTCCTCGAGCCGCAGCTGTTGACGATGGAGCAGGATGCGACGGCTTCAGGAGCGTTGGTGACCGTGACGCTCGACGCTGGGATGACGAATCAGCGCACGGTGAGCGCGATCGATCTCAGCGACATCTCGGCGACATGTCCCGGATGGGTTGGCGCCGGTGGTGCCGTCGCCTGCGTGATGTTGCAGCGCGCCGAACAGCGGTTCGGCAACGGCGACGGGATCTATGATGTTGAGGAGCAGGCCGCTGCCGTCACCGCGTTGTACAACGAGTTCAATTCGCCTGAGTCCTTCTTCGGTACGGGACGACAGATTCGGGCTGGCTTGCAGTTGAGCTTCTAACGCTGAATGCCAAATGCCGGCGGCCGCCCGCTCGAGGCGGGTGGCTGCCGGCGGGATTCATCGAGGTGAGGATATGATGAGACGAAATACCTTGTTCAATCGCTTGCTGGGGGCTGGCCTCTTTGGGGCACTGCTCGCGCTCGCGGCGGCGCCGTCGGCACTCGCTGAGCCCGAAGATGGGGTAAGGCGAACGCGGCGGGGAGGCTTCAACCTCCTCGGGGCGGCGTCTACGTGGAACGCGAGCATCAACCGCGTACAGTGCGGCCTGGACAACCAGGGCAACATCTGTACGGACGTCACCGGGTCGCCCTTGGGCGGCGGTGGCTTCTGGCCCACCGGCTCTCCCAACCAGTACATCTTCAACTCCGGTCTTCAGATCGCAGGTATCATCGATCAGAACGCCG
>JAOTWK010000449.1 GCA_029862935.1 Gemmatimonadota bacterium
TCGGCAAGACGTACGTCGCGGCCGGAGACGGCGCGCCAAGATCTCGCTGCCTACGCCGGTTGTGTGACTGGCGCTGTCTTGTCGGAGGATGTCGAGAACATGCTGGCTGACGCGGGCTTCACGGATATCAGTATCAAACCACAGGACACGACCCGTGAGCTGGTCCGCGAGTGGTCTCCTGGTACTAGGCTCGAGGACTGTGTGGTTTCGGCAATGATCGAGGCGCGGAAGCCGTGATCGGAGTCAGGCGTACGTACTTGCGGACGAGTCGAAGATGCGGAGGATAGCGAACCACGTACCGATAGATTCCTTGCGGCGTTTCGGGCGGCAGAGTTCCGTCGGGGAAAGCGCTCCGTCGAGATTGCGGGCAGATTCCTTGCCTTGGTTGACGCGCGGGCAGAGTTGCTCGGCGCAATCAATGCGGTGCGTGAGGCGCCTGTCCTTGAACAGAATGCACCAATCGTTCTCCTTTCACGGCCGCAGGCTGCGTGTAGGTAACGACGACGTGAAGATCGTCATCTTCGTGTTCGCCGGATGATATCGCTTGGAAGCCAGCACGAAACGCACCGTGCATTGAGTCGGGCACCAAGTCCACGAAGAGGAGACATAATGACGAGAATGGCTGCAATCGCGACGCTAGCGGGAGTGCTGACGGCTGGTGTCCTCGCAGCGGGCCTGCTCAATGGGCAGCAGGGACCCCAGGTCGCTTTCCCCGAGGGATACCGAGACTGGGCGCACGTGAAGTCAGCCGTGATTCTCCCGGGCCACGTGAACTACGAGGCTTTCGGTGGAGTCCATCATGTGTACGCAAACGACTTGGCAGTCGGCGCTCTGAAGGATGGGACACCTCTTCCAAAGGGCGCGGTGCTCGTGTTCGATCTGTTGGAAGAGACAGTGGAGGACAACGCCATCACAGAGGGACCGCGTAAGGTCATAGGTGTGATGGAGAAGGACCCCGACCGCTTCGCTGACACTGAAGGGTGGGGCTTCGAAGACTTCAGGCTGGGTGATCCCAGTCAGCCATCGGTGAGGGACATGCGTGAGCAATGTCTCTCCTGTCACGAGTCTCGGAGAGCCTCGGACTTCGTGTATTCGGTCTATCGTAGGTAGGCGAGGATGCGTGTGGTTGGGAAGCTGCTGGGAGCCCTACCTGTGGGATGGGTGAGGAGCTGTGAGACGTCCAGATCGACCAGAGCCGGATGGCCGTCGGGGCGGCGACCCTCACTTCGGCAAGATTAGGACTCCGCATGGCGTTCGCAGTCCTCGCTCCAACCATCTGATGCACAAAGAGCCGAACCGTGCATAGGACAATCACCGTGCCACGCGCCGTCTGGGCCCCAGGAGCGCTCTCGGGTGCCGACGGCGTCGCGGAGTCGATTGCGGCGAAGGACTTGAACAACCTGTACCGCACCAGCTGTCATCTCCGAAACAAGGATCGGTACCGGGCGTTCTGCGCAGCGTACGCTGTCATGCGCGTGGTGGATGACTATGTTGACGATCTTCTTGCCCAGCCGCACACGGAGTCCGACCGCACCCAAGCGCTTGAGGTCGTGAGTGCGTGGCATCGCCTTGCGGGGGCGTGTCTCTCAGGCCAGCGTCCAGCGCCAGAGGACCTGATGAGGTGCAACCATCCGCGCATCGATGAGCTTGCGGTCGCCTTCTCTGCCGCTGCCCGGCGGTTTCCAGTCCCCGGCCATTTGTGGGACGACTTCTTCGCCGCGATGCGTCAGGACCTCGTGGGCCAGGGATTCCGCACATACGACGACTTCCTCGAGTATGCGTTTGGCGCAGCGGCTGCCCCGACCACCATCTACTTGCATCTGATCGCCGCCGAGCGGCGGAGAGGCGAGGACTCGTTCGATGCTCCGCAGGACTTCGATATGATGCGGTGCGGACGATCCTTGGGTTGCTTTGCGTATCTCGCCCACGTCTTACGCGATCTGCGTGAGGATCTGACGACCGGGGAGGAGGGATTGCTATACCTCGCCATCGATGATTTGACGGCCCATGGCGTGACCGTGACGTCGCTCAAGCGTGACGCTGCGGCCGGCGCCGCCAGCTCCGAGCAGCGAGCACTGGTCCAGGATCTGGCCGGCCGGGCCTCGCGTCTGGCACAGGAGGGGCGGCGGTATCTGGCCGCTCTCGACGGGAGCCTCAGCGACGACCGGGCGTTCGTGCTCGAGTTGATCGTGCGGATCTACGAAGCTGTTCTCCGGAAGATTGCCGCCTGTTCCTACGACGTGATGACGGAGCGGCACAAGCTGACCGGTACCGAGAAGGAACGGATCGCACTTCAGATCGCCTCGGAGCAGAGCATGGCGTCATGACCCAGAAGCGGCGCCTGCGACTGGCAGGTGGGTTTGCCTAGTCAGAGGCGCCGGAGTCCATTCTCTCGGAAGGGGGTGACTGCTCCGGTTTGAGCTGTGAAGGAGATGAGAAGCGTCTCAGATGTGCGGGCCATGGGGTTCAGGGGGTCGCGGGTTGAGCTGCGGCCGGTGCGCGGCCTCGCTCCGCTTGCCGACTGCGTCGGCACCGCCCGCGAACGCGGGCGGACGCGTCAAATCCCGCCTCGGGCCGCCGCGCTTTCGCCACCGGGACTCGCCTGGGGCTCGGAGCTTAGGGTCAAATCCCGCCGTCCCAACTAGCGGAAGTTGGCACTCACCACCAGTCCGCTGGGATCAAGCGGTTGACTAACTTTGTATCATAAAGTACTTTGTTAGATCATGGCTGGGCAATGGACATGGACGGGCATGGAGACAGCGCGATGACACGAGACTCGGGAAGCGGAGGCGAACGCCGCTGGAGCAGGTGGAGGATTGCGGGCTGGTTAACCGCGGCGGTCGTCCTGCTGCTACCCCTGGCTGCAATGCAGTTCACCGACGAGGTGAACTGGAGTGTGGCTGACTTCGCTCTAGCCGGTGCCCTTCTGCTCGGCGTCGGCATTCCCCTTGAACTGGCAGTGAGGAAGTCAGGCGACGCGGCGTACCGCACCGGCGTTGGCGTTGCGCTCGTGGCCGCGTTCATCCTGATCTGGGTGAACGGCGCAGTTGGCATCATCGGGTCCGAGGACAACGACGCCAACCTGATGTATGGCGGGGTGCTGGCCGTCGGTATCATCGGTGCCATCATCGCGCGCTTCCGACCCCGTGGAATGGCACGCGCGTTGTTCGCAGCGGCGTTCACCCAGGCGTTGATCGCCGTGATCGCGCTCATCGCCGGGTTGGGTGCCCCAGTAAGCGGGCCGCGAGAGATCGTGGGTGTGAACGCGTTGTTCGTCGCGCTCTTCGTTGGATCGGCGTTGCTCTTTCAGAAGTCGGCGCGTGTGCGATTCGAACGGAGCGAGGTATAGGCCGTCGCTGAGGCCGACAGCAACGGCTCTGCGGCGCCGCTGTACGATATCCCTCAGTCCTCCCGTCCATTTCTGGCGCTGCAATGCACGCCGCATCACCCGCGCTTGGAGCTGGCCAGGCCCTAGAACGTCGTGAACTGGTTCGAGGAACTCAAGAACATGTTGGGCCAATAGGCGGCCGGGCT
>JAOTWK010000452.1 GCA_029862935.1 Gemmatimonadota bacterium
AGCCCGATGTCCTCCGTCGCCATGCGGACCATTCTCCGGGCCAGGTACAGCGGATCCTCTCCGCCGACGATCATGCGGGCGAGCCAGTAGAGCGCCCCCTCCACGTCCGACCCGCGCACGGCCTTGTGGAGGGCGGAGATGATGTTGAAGTGGGACTCACCGGATTTGTCGTACTGCGGGAGGCGGCGGGAGAGAACGGATTCGACGTCACTACGTGAAATGTGAAAGGTGAAAAGTGAAGCGTTCGAGCGCACGTAGGCCAGAAGCGCTTCGAGCGCGTTGAGGGCTTGCCGAGCATCACCACTGGCGAACTTCACGATTGCATCGACAGCCTCGTCGGAGACTTCAATTCCATCCCCTGTTTCACCTTTCACCTTTCCCATTTCACAGACCGCTCGACGTACAATCTCTCTCAGATGCTCATCCGTAAGCGGCTCCAACACAAACACTTGCAGCCTTGACCTCAACGCACTTGTCAACTCGAAGCTGGGGTTCTCCGTGGTCGCGCCGATGAGCGTCACCACCCCACGCTCGACCCACGGGAGAAACGCGTCCTGCTGCGCCTTGTTGAACCGGTGGATCTCATCGCAGAAGAGGATCGTGCCCCGGCCCTCCAACCGCTGCCGTTCCTGGGCTTCCTTGATGATCTCCCGCACCCGCGGCACGCCCTCTGTGACCGCGCTGAACGGCTCGAAGTGCCGGTCGGTATACGTGGCCACGAGATAGGCCAATGTGGTCTTGCCGGACCCGGGAGGGCCCCACAACACGATGCTCGAGACCTCACCCCGCAGGATCGCTTCCCTGAGCGGCTTCCCCTCCCCGAGGATGTGATCCTGACCAAGGAAGTCATCCAGCGTCTGGGGGCGCATGCGGGACGCGAGCGGCTCGGAGGCGTTGGAGGAGGAGAAGAGGGTGTCGGACACGAGTGAAAGGTGAAAGGTGAAAGGTCGACAAGCGAATAGTGAAAGGTGAAAGGTGAAAGGTGAAAGAGTAAGGGCGGGACAAACTGATTGGAATCGGGATCGAATGCCGATACAGATGCCAGGGAAATCAGCAATCATGGCGACGTGTACAAGCTCGAGAAGCTCGAGGTGTGGCAAGTCGCTCGACGGCTATCCAAGGGAGCATACGGCCTTACGCTTCGCCCACCGCTCAGCCAGCACTTCGGACTAGCTGATCAGATACGGAGAGCAAGTTCCTCAATTCCGGCGAACCTTGCCGAAGGGTACGGTCTGAGCACGAGATCCCAGCTAATCCGCTGCGCTCGGATTTCTCTGGGCTCGGCGTATGAGCTCAAGTCGCATCTTACGCTTGCCGCAGAGCTGGGGCTCGCCGCGCCCGGTTCCTGTAGATCCGTCGCATGCGATTGCGATAGTGCGATCCGGCTCCTCATCGGATTGCTCCGGGGCCTCCGGGCTCGTCCGCCCGGCTGAATGGAGAGCACCTGCCTTTCACCTTTCACCTTTCACACTTCACATCTGCCCCTTCCTCCTCTCTCCTCCCTGACTCCGTTGACCTGGCTAACGAATCGATCCTAAATCCCGACCCTATTGCTCGTAATTAAATCCAGCCACATGTTTAAGCCATGCCTCCCGAATCCAAGCCGACCACGCCTGAGGTCTCTCAGGCAACCATCGACATGGCCAAGGCCAGTTTCGAGCGGTGCTGTGCCCAACCGGACTTCCTGGCGCACTTCTACCGCAACTTCTTCACGAACTGCCCTGACGCCGAGCCGATGTTCGCCAAGACGGAGTTCGAGCGGCAGCACAAGCTCCTGCGGCACGCGATCGGGCTGTTGCTGATCTTCCCGAATCACATGGACGAAGAGCCGACGGTGCTCAAGCGAGTGGCTGACCGGCACGGCCGCAGGGATCTCGACGTCGACCCCTCGTACTACCCCGCCTTCGTCGAGAGTCTCATGCAGACGGTTCGGGAGCACGATGCCGAGTTCAGTGACGCGATCGACGACGCGTGGCATCGGACGATCGCACCCGGAGTCGCATACATGCAGTCGCGGTACTAGCCGCACCGAACGGCAAACGGGAGAAGTCTGTGGCGTTCTGCGCGGAATGTGGGACAGAGGTCACATCGGGCTCGCGCTTCTGCGCGAACTGCGGCTCGCTGGTGAGTGGCGAGTCTGACTCCAGCGACGCACCCACAGAACAGATTCGCCGACCCAGCGACGACTCGATTGCGATCGGGGAGCAGCGGCTGCTCCACCTCCTCCGCCAGGTCACGCTCGGCGAGTACGAGATTCTCGGGGAGATCGGTCGCGGCGGGATGGCGGTCGTGTACCTCGCCCACGACATCGCGCTCGACCGCAAAGTGGCCGTCAAAGTCATGACCCCCGCGCTCACACTCATGGACCCGGGCATCCAAGAGCGGTTCAAGCGTGAGGCGCGGACGGCTGCAGGACTGAGCCACCCGCACATCATCCCCGTGTACGCGGTGCGCGAGAGCCACGACATCGTGTACTTCGTCATGAAGTACATCGCCGGCCGCGCCCTCGACTCGGTCATCCAAGAGGTCGGGCAAATCCCGACGGCCATGGTACAGACGATCCTGACGCAGGTCGGCGCGGCCTTGGGTCACGCCCATCGGAAAGGCGTGGTCCATCGGGACGTCAAACCCGCCAACATCATGTTGGATGAAGGCGGCTGGGTGGTCGTCACGGACTTCGGGATTGCCAAGGTGTCGGAGAAACAGGCGCTCACGATGACGGGCGGTGTGATCGGGACCCCGGCCTACATGAGCCCCGAGCAGTGTGCCGGCCAGGACATCACGGGCGCGGCAGACCAATATTCACTCGGCGTGACGGCATTCGAGATGCTCACAGGACGCAAGCCGTTCGAAAGCGCCGCCTCGATCACCCTGATGTACGACCACTGTCACACGCCGCCGCCCAACATCGCGGACCTGAGACCGGACTGCCCGTCGGAGCTCGCAACGGCGGTGATGCGGATGCTCGAGAAGGATCCCGCGAAGCGGTTCTCGACGGTCGAAGAGGCTGTCGCGACCATCGGCGTGGTGTCGGACAGCCAATCCGGCTACGTGCGCACGCAGATCCTGACCCTTGCCCAAGACGGTCACGCCGCGCGGATCCTCGAGAAGTTTCAAACTCCGAGGAGTCCGGCCTCCCAGCGGAGCAAAGCGCGTCCCCCTGCACCCACCCCCGACTCAGCCCCTATCGCGGCGCGGCGGATTAGCCCGTCGAGGCCACGTGGCGCGAAGCGGCTGCCACTCGTGAGCATCGCCGCCTCAGCGGTCGTCGTCGTGGCGGGCTGGTTCGTGCTGGGGAATCGCTCGCAGAGCGACGAGGCAACTGCGACACCACTGGAGGAGTCGGCGGCGACGCTGCCTCAGGCGGAGACACCGACACCGGTCGCGCTCATCGCTCAGCCACCGCGCGTCGCCATGCTGGAGGCCGAGCCACCGAGTGCCTCCCTGAGCGTCGGCGAGACCGCCCTGCTCCGCGCTGTCGCCCGGGATGCCAATCGCGGGGTGTTGACCGGTGTCC
>JAOTWK010000453.1 GCA_029862935.1 Gemmatimonadota bacterium
CGACCACCGGCTTCACCTGGAGCGGCGGGACACTGAGCGGGGCGGGCACGACGCGGGTGGGCCCAGGGGCGACGCTCACGATCACCGGCGCCACCGCCAAGTTCCTCGACACCCGCGTGCTGGCCAATCAGGGCACAGGGGTATGGGACGCGGCCGGCACCGGCGTGGTGTTCGCCACCAACGGCGCCATGCTGCACACCGAGGCGGGGGCCACCCTCACGCTCGAGGCCGACGGCGGGCTGATCTACAACGGCGGCACGCTGCCTACGGTCCTCAACGACGGCCTTGTCCGCCGTACCACCGGCACCGGGACCTTCACCATCACCGGCGCAGTCATCAATGCCGGCACGCTCGATCTGCAGACGGGAACCTACGCTGTGGGCCAGACGGTCAATCATCTCGACGGCGCTGTGCTACAGGGTGTCGCTACACTCGACGTCACGGCCGTCACCTCGGGAGTGCTGGCCGGCGACGTCAACCCCGGGACATCACCAGGCATACTCTTTGTCGTTGGTGACTTCGGTCAGGATCCTGCCTCGACGTACAACATCGAGTTGGGCGGGACGATTCCTGGAGTCGGGTACGACCAGCTCGACATCACCGGCATTGCGACGCTCGCCGGCTCGCTCGACGTCACGCTCCTCGGCGGCTTCACGCTCAGCCCGGGCAACCGGTTCGCGATCATCGTGGCGGACTCCATCGAGGGGACCTTCGCCACAGTCAACCTGCCGCCGCCGCCGGCGAATACGACCATCGACACGCTGTACGCCGAGAACCCGGGAGGACCAGACACGCTGTATGTCGCCGTGAGTACCATCCCGCAGCCCTCGCCCCAGATCCTCTTCGCGGGAGACTCGGTGGGCGGAGCATTCGGCATCTTCCGATCTGACCCAGACGCCACCAACCGCGTGAACATCACCTCGGAGGGCGCCAGCTTTTCCAATCCGCGTTGGTCGCCGGACCGGACCCGCATCACGTACGCTGCCGGTGGGAGCTTCGGCGTGGCCAATCAGCTCCACGTCATTTCCCCCGACGGCGCCGAATTGGCCCATCTGACTTCCGCGACCGACACGAGCACGTGGTTCCCGCGGTACAACCCCACGGGCAAGCACCTGGCGTTCGAGTGCGGTGACTTGTTCACCGAGATCGACGTCTGCGTGGTGCCGAACGTAGACGGCCCCATCCCCACTTTGGATCGAATCGGCGATGGTGCGGGCAAGGTGTTTGTCACGGATTTCGATCAGACGAATCGTAAGACGGGCCCAGGCGCGTTTGCCTGGGATCCCCAGAATCCGGACCGGCTGGCGTTCGTACGCGATTCGGCGGGCTCGAGCCGGATCTACACGTCGCTGTTCGACGGAACCGACGTGCAGCCGCTGTCCCCGGATTTCATGGATGTGGGAACCGGACCGCTCGTGATCGTCGGAGACCTCGACTGGTCACCCGACGGCAGCCTCCTGGCGTTCTCCGCGGCCGACCCCCAAACGTTCATCGCGAAGCTGTTCACCATTCCACGCACGGGTGGCGACCCGACGCAGCTCACCTTTGGGCCGGACGAGGACGAGGTGCCACTCTTCTCGCCGGACGGCAGCCAGATCCTCTTCGCCCGAAACCTCGAGTCGGCCGGCTACTGCTCGTACGACGCCTGGCGCATCAATGTGGACGGGTCGGGCGAGGTCCAGGTGACCGACGAAGCCGTATGCGACTTCAACATCGCTCTCTTGACCGGCGACTGGTCGCCGGACGGAACGGAGATCGTGCTCACGGGATTCGATGCCCAGGGCAACCTGCTGATCTACGCCATCAAGAGCACGACCACGGCGGCAACCTACCGGGCGGACCGGCGCATCGCTGGCCGCGGGGCGGCAGGACCATTCGTGGTGCAGGACATCCAGCCCAGCTGGCGGCCATAGACCGGCCCCATCAGCTGAATACGCCCCACCGATCATCGTTTCGGCACTTCCCACCATCGCCTGGCGAGTGATTACCGTCACACCAATTATCTTCACCACTTGGCAGTATAGGGGCCGGCCCCAACCTCGTGGAGGAGACATGCGACGGATCACCCGATTGACCGGCACCGTCGGCGCGCTGGCGCTGGTGCTCGCAGGGTGCGGAAGCGACATCGGCACGAACAGCGGCGACCCCCTCACGCAGGCAGAGGCCGCGGAGATCTTCGCGCAACTGCAGACGGCGGTCGCCGACGCGCTGGGATCGCCGAGCGCACCGGCCACCGTCTCGCCGCCCGAGGTCATGGCCGTCCCGATCCCAACCAGCTCGGCTACGTGCCCCGCCGGGGGCACCGTCACCGTATCGGGCAGTGCGGACGAAACGGCGACCGGCATCAAGTTCAGCCTCACGGAGACCGTCAGCGGCTGCGGGATCGTGTACAATGCGATCACGTTCACGGTGGATGGTGATCCCAACATCAAGATCAGCGGAGACATCACCATCGGCGGTGATATGCAGGTGTCGGGGACGTACGACATGCAGGGTGGATTTCTCTACAGCGCCGACGACGGGCGGGCGGGATCCTGCGCCGTCGACGCGTCCGTGAACTTCACGACCTTCAATATCGGTGGATCGCTCTGTGGTCACAGCCTGGCGAACTGACGATCCTCAGACCGACTCCTAAGTACCCCCAATACGACAAACGCGCGCCCATCCAGGGCGCGCGTTTGCGTTTGGAGTCACAGTAGCGTGCTAGCGCGTCGCCGTCACCCGCCGTGCCCGCGGTGCGGCCCGCCCCCCGCCCACTGCGTCGAGTGCCTGTCCGATGTCTGCGATCAGATCCTCGTAGTGCTCGACCCCGACCGAGAGGCGCACGAGCGCGGGCGTAATGCCCATCTCTGCCCGGTCCGCTGGCGAGACGTCGGCATGAGTCATCGAGGCGGGATGCTCCGCGAGCGACTCCGTGCCTCCAAGGCTCACGGCGAGGTTGGCGAGCTGGAGCGCATTCAGAAACGCGAACGCCTCCTTCTCCCCACCATCGACCTCGAACGCGATCAGCGATCCCGCGGCGAGACACTGCTTGCGGTACACCGGGTACATCGGGTCGCTGTCAGCCAACAGACCCAGATATTCGACCCGCCGCACTTTCGGATGCTCGGCCAGGAATGCCGCTACGTACTGCGCGTTCTTCATCTGCGCCGTCATTCGCATCTTGAGCGTTTCGAGACTGCGCAGGAGCAGCCAGCCGGTCCACGGATCCGCGGCCGTGCCCATGAAGGTTCTGAGTGTCAGAATGCGTTTCACCACGTCTTCGCGACCGATGCATGCCCCGGCGACAACGTCGCTGTGCCCACCAAGGAATTTCGTCGCCGAGTAGAGCACGAGGTCGGCACCGTGCTTGAGGGGGTGCTGGAACAGCGGCCCCAGGAAGGTGTTGTCCACCATCACCACCGGGACGTCACCACCGGTTCCCAGCGACCGTGCCAGGGCCACCGTCCCAGCAATGTCGACCAGCCGGTTGGTGGGATTCGCGGGCGTTTCAATCAATACAACCGGCACCCG
>JAOTWK010000454.1 GCA_029862935.1 Gemmatimonadota bacterium
TCTAGGACGGACCATGGTACGAGACGGTCCAGGACGGTTTGGGACGGTCCGAGACGATCAGGGACGGATTGAAGGGATGTGATTCTTCGTCCTCCTCGACCGTCTTAGACCGTCTTAGACCGTCTTAGACCGTCTTTCGCAAATGTGATTTTTGTCACAACGCTGAATCCCGATCGCTATTCCTTTGTTTGTATCCCCCGCACGGCTTGCGGCCCGGGCGGTAGGGATGTCCGACTATCAGCAGACTTGGAGACCTGACGTGGACCGAACCGGACGCCGGTGCGTGGCACTGGTCGGTGGGGGCTTATTCTGGGTGCTTGCCTGCGGAGACGCCGGCTCGTCGACCACGGCACTGCCACCGGGACCGACCGAGATCACGTTCGCGGCGGCGGTGCAGCCAATCCTCACCCGAAGCTGCGCGTTCGAGGGATGCCACGCAGGGCCCAATCCGCAGCTAGGCATGAACCTCAGTGCAGGAGCCGCACACGGCGATCTGGTGGGAGTCCCGTCGGCACAGGTACCCCGACTGCAGCGTGTCGCGCCGAGTGCGCCGGATTCGAGCTACGTGATCCTGAAGCTCGAGGGTGATGCGGGCGCCGTCGGTGGCGTGGGCACACGAATGCCACTTGGCGGAGCGCTGACACAGGCGGAGATCGACACGATCCGGGTGTGGATCGGCCGCGGCGCACCGAACAACTGACGGTTTTTACCGGGAAACGAACTCACGAGGGGAATGACACCGATGCCAGCAGCAATCCGACGATCGCTTTCGGTGGCGAGGAGTGCCAGTGTGGTCACACTCCTCGCAGCCTCGCTCACGACGGCGGGTGGTGCGCAACAACTAGGAGCGCGAGAGGGGTTCTGGGGCTCGGGCGGATTCGGCATGGCCTTCGGAGCCGCCCGGTGCAGCGTGTGCAGCGGCAGCCGGGAGGCCGGTGTCAGCGCCTCACTCGGTGCCGGCGCCGCGATCAACCCTTCCGTTGCCATCGGCGTGGACGGGAACGGCTGGCGCTCGGACGAGGGTGGAGTAGATCTGGGAATGGGAGCCGTGACCGCGCTGCTCCTCTGGTATCCAAACCCGCGCGCCCCGTGGTACTTCAGCGTCGGCTCAGGCCTGCTGTTCTACCGCGCCGACGACGATGACCCCGACGTGCCGGCCGTCACGGCCAGAAGTCTGGGCCTCAGAGCAGGCGTCGGCTACGACTTCCGCATCGCCGATCAGTTCTCCCTGACACCGTTCTTCAATTTTCTGGGGTCCGTGGGCGCGAACCTCGCGGCGGATGGAGAATCGCTTACGGGAGCTCGCCTCACGCTGATTCAGTTCGGGGCGGGATTGACCTACCGTTGACGCTCAACGGACGCGCACGGCGCAGTGCTTCTGGAGGTAGAGACATGTCTCGCACGCCCTCTCGTGCTATTGGACACAGTTTGGTGATCTTGCTGGTGACAATCGGTGGTGTCACGTGTGGCGATTCCGGACTCCAGGCGCCCGACCAGGCACCGTCCGGTGTGAGTCGCGCGTTCGGTGTCTGGGTTCCGGGAGCCAACGACACGTGCACGCCCGAGATCCACGACCGCTACGCGACCGTTGGGCCGGACGGCAAGCTCTACCCCACATGGCATCCACCGGTCGACTCCGAGACGGGGTGCAGCTTCGGCCACGAGCACGGTCGCGACCCGCGCGGTTCCGACGTCTTCGGCAAGACCGGAGCCATCCCGTTCGGGTACGCCAACGAAGTCGCGGACCTGTTCGCACCGCACGTCGGATATAAGATCGAGTGGGAAAACGACGTTTCCATGTCCGTGGGCTTGGGTGACGTCGGCTCGTATCTGTTCCGCATCACATGCGACGTGCTGGTTTCGCTGCACCAGGGGTCTGCCGGCAGTGGGGCGTTCGTCAATCCGCAGCACGAACTGCAGTACCATGCGCAGTGTTCTGACGGGTCGGAGCTCCATTTGCAGATCATCACGGTGATTGGCGATGCCGGAGAGTTCGAGCGCTCGTGCGCGAGCGAGGTCACGAATGTCGTGGCCCCCGATCTCACCGGCCCCGACGGTGGCGGCCGACGATTGATCCCGGACCGAACCTGCGTCGAACGCCACATTCTGGTGCCTGAGGGTGAGCAGTCGGACTTCCGATCGGGGCTCCGAGAAAGTTGGCAGTTCTCGCAGAGCATCCGTTCCGCCGAGAACAAGTCGCTGGCGAGCATCGGACCGTACTTCAACGTGCACAACCCGAGTCGGTACTACGATCCGGCGAGTCCGGACCTCGTGGGTCGACCGATCGACCTCTGCTACGAGGTCATGCCGGACGGGCGGCGTGCGCGGGGTGGGATGTGCGAGGAGTCCACCGCTGGCGGAACGATTCTCGACATCACGTTCGATGATCCGCGTTCGGCGTTCAACGGAGCAGAGCGTGACTTCGACATCAATGGCATCAGGCTGCGCAACGAGGAAGGCCCTCGTGTCTGGTACACCGACGCCTGGGGCAAGAACGGTCGCACCGAGCCGTTCCCCGGCTCGATCCGCCAAGTGATTGCCAAGATCAACAACGAGGGTCTGGCGCCCTCAGGCCCCAGAATCGGACGGGATCGGGACTACGGTGGCTCGGGGGTGCATTCGCCGAATTAGGAACTTCAGGACGGACAGAACTTCAAGACGGTCCAAGACGGTCCAAGACGGTCTAAGACGGTCTAGAGCGGTCGAGGATGGGAGCAGGCGGCCTGTTGCAGTGAGCGAATAAGTCGGATCACGAGACGGGCGGCGTGTGTTCGAAGATCGTCCAGGCGTCGGTAGGCTGGCTGGTCCAAGTATCCCTTTTCGCGCGCGAAGAGGAGGAGGTAGTCCACCTCCGTCAGTGAGCCCGACGCAATCCGCGTATACCGGAGCGCTTCACGCGCTCCGTAACGGGCTTGTCCTTCGGCGATGTTGGTGGGAACAGAGAGCGCCGCTCTCCGCAGTCGGGAGGCCAGCTCGAATCGTTCATGCGGTGGGAACTGATTGGCCGCGCGGCTCACCTCGAGTGCCAATGTGTGCGCGACCTGCCAAGCCTTGAGATCTCGGTAGTACCCCATCCGCCACGATGGCGGCTCGACACTCCGACCTGGGAATCCCCCTCTTCCCCTGCAGTACCGTTTCCTCTCATCTCGTCTTAGACCATCTCAGACCGTCCCAAACCGTCTTCGACCGTCTTGTCCTCAGTCCGTCTTTCGCCGTCCTGGGCCGTCTTGTCTTGGGCCCGTCTTCACCCTTCGCTCCGCCGCCTCCTTGCGCTTCCACTCGCGTGTATCCATGAGCAGCGATTCTACGTCGATACCCTTGCGGGACACACGAGCGCGGACCGCACCGGCCGAGACGATGAGCTTCATGGCTTCTTCAACGGTCGTGTCGAAATCGCGCACCTTCGACACCGGAACCGCCAACATGAACCCGGATGTCGGGTTCGGCGTTGTCGGCAGGAACACGTTGACGCACGGTTCCCCAACGATCGCTGACAGCTCCGCCGCGTCCTC
>JAOTWK010000455.1 GCA_029862935.1 Gemmatimonadota bacterium
CGAGCGGGCCACGATCGCCGTGAGTGCGATTGCGGTCGCCGCTGCGACGACGGCGGACGTAACCCAGTCCACATCGCCGTCCGGCCAAACCGCCACCACGACCACATTCACTACGAAGGCCGTGACGAAGACGAGAGCACCGAACCTGAGCCGACGTGCCATCAACCGATCCTACCCACGTGCATCGAGCGCAACGCGAGAAGGCTCTGCGATCGCGCACTGATCGATGAGGATGAGGCCCGTGAGGTGGACAGCGGATCAGGGAGACTTGGTCGGTCTGCAGCGAGAGATCGCCGTTCTGCGACCGGGCTTGTGGACGCCCGCCGGCGACCTGGTTGCGGGTGGGTGTTTCGTGTGTTTCGGTCGGGGAGGCCAAGGTCCGGGAGCGGAAGGCGACCGGGGATGGGGCGCGGCAGCACTGGTCGTTCGACAACGGCTCGTGAGCCATGCCCAGTCTCAGGGCGAAGCAGGGGCGCCGTACGTGCCAGGGTTGCTCGCGGCCCGTGAAGGCGCGCTACTCGAGCAAGCTGTACTGTCGCTGCCTCGCCGCCCCGACGTGCTGCTGGTGAATGCGACGGGGCGTGACCATCCCCGCCGAGCCGGGCTGGCCCTGCACCTCGGATGGGCACTCGACCTCCCCACGATTGGTGTGACGCACCGACCTCTCGTGGCGGCAGGCGATCCACCCGGGCCGGGCGCCGGTGCATCGTCGGCGCTCTGGCTCCAGGGCGAGCAAGTCGGCTGGTGGCTGCGGACTCGATCTGGCGTCCGCCCGCTGGCGCTGTCTGCCGGCTGGCGTACCGACCTCCGTACCGTGCTGGACGTGGTGCGCGCCGCCGCGGGCCGGGTTCGGACACCGGAACCAATCCGTCAGGCCCGTCGACTCGCCCGGACGGCCCGGGCCGACGCCCGCTGACCCCATCGGCCGCAGTGCTCCGTGGTCGCTCGAGACCACCCGTCATCGGAGAACGGACCCTGAAGCGGCGACGATGACACTACGTCCAGCTAGCTGTGCCGCCGACGTACAGTCAGAAGATGACCGCACCGCTCGCGCCGGGCGACTCGATCGTCACGACCAAGTACTGGCACGCCGTCGCGGATGGGCGGATTCAGTGCGATCTCTGTCCCCGCGAGTGCAAGCTGCGGGAAGCCCAACGGGGTCTCTGCTTCATTCGAGCGCGCGTCGACGACCAGATCGTGCTCACCAGCTACGGCCGGTCGAGCGGGTTCTGCGTCGATCCGATCGAGAAGAAGCCGCTGAACCATTTCCTGCCGGGAACCGCGGTGCTCTCCTTCGGCACGGCCGGCTGCAACCTTGCGTGCCGTTTCTGTCAGAACTGGGACATCTCCAAGTCCAAGGAATCGGACACACTCACGGATCAAGCACTGCCCGCAGCCATCGCCGACCAGGCGGTCACGCTCGGGTGCCGGAGCGTGGCCTTCACCTACAACGATCCCGTCATCTTCCACGAATACGCCATCGACACGGCTGCCGCATGTCGGCAACGTGGCATCAAGACCGTGGCGGTTTCCGCCGGGTATCTCCATCCTGAACCGCGAGCCGAGTTCTACGCAGCTATCGATGCCGTCAACATCGATCTCAAGGCGTTCACCGATGAGTTCTACCGGCGGGTCTGTGCCGGCCGTCTCGATCCGATCCTGGACACGCTCCGATACATCCGCCATGAGACCGACGTGTGGCTCGAGGTAACCACCCTGCTGATCCCCGGGCTGAACGATTCGGATGGGGAGATCGGCCGCCTGGTGACCTGGATCGGGGAGGAGTTGGGACCTGACGTTCCGCTGCATTTCTCCGCGTTCCATCCCGACTTCAAGATGATGGATCGTGCGGCGACGCCGCCCGCCACCCTCACGAGAGCACGACAGCGCGGCCTCGACGCCGGATTGCGATACGTGTACACCGGGAACGTTTTCGACCCCAGTGGGCAGAGTACCTACTGCCATGCATGCGGAGCACTGCTCATCGAGCGCGACTGGTACCGGCTGGAGCGGTGGGGCCTCGACGACCGCGCGGGCTGTGACACCTGCGGCCTGGCACCCGCAGGTGTGTTCGAAGCGGCCCCCGGCTGCTGGGGACCGCGACGACTGCCGGTGCCGATGCGCCGCGTCACCGACGCTTGACCTACGCCACGTGCAGCCGTTAGCCGACCGGGACGGCTGGCGGAACCAGGCCCTGTCCCGGTCGGCTGACGGTCAGTTCGTGCTGCTTGCCGACCAGCTCAACGGTCCCCAGTCGCAGCTCGTCCCCAGGAGATCGGTGCCGGAGATGGTTCCCGACGCGGTCGTTGCAGAGTCGAGCGTGCCATCCCAGGTGATCAAGCCGCTATAGGAAAACGATCCATTGATGACCGGCAGCGTTGTGAAGATCGTCGTCACACCGTCACCCGACAACGTCACTCCGTTGCATTGGTATTTGTCCAGTTGGAGCGCGAGCGCGGGGTTCTTGACCTCATCGTTGCCCGTTGCCAGCTCGAAACTGATCTGTCCCGTGAAGCCGGGTTGTGATTGCAGCGGGCCCGAGAAGAGCGTTCCAGTGGGCGCGGGAGGAATGATCGGCGTGAGACCGAGGGCACGGCCCAGGAACGATGCCATCTGGTCGCGACGGACGTTGTCATCCGGGCAGTAGACGCCGTCGTCACAACCTTGTGTCACGCCCGCTTCCGCGATGCGGTTGATGTTGTCCTCGTGGACGAGACCGGCGTCATCCGAGAAATAGTCCTGAGTCGGACTGGGGAGTACCAGCCCACGTGCCAGGAACGAGCCCATCTGGTCGCGTCGGACAAATTCGGCCGGGCGATACGTTCCGTCGTTGAAGCCTGTTGTGATTCCGGCATCCGCGATCCGGTTGATGTTGTCTTCGTGAACCAATCCGGTGTCGTCGGGGAACCAATCCTGCATGGCGGCCGGTAGATCCAGGGCCCGGGCGAGGAAGGAGGCCATCTGGCCGCGTGTGACGTCGTCGCTTGGGCAGTAGAGGGAAGTGTCACATCCGGTCGTGATGCCCTCTGCCGCGATCGCTTCGATGAAGCCCTCATGGACATTGCCGTTGTCGTCGCTGAACGTACCTCCTGGTGGTAGCTGGGCGAGTGATGCGCCGGCCATGGCGAGCACACCAGTCGCCAGGACGGCCAGGATGGGTAGACGTCGCATGTCAAACCTCCTATCCCCCAAACTCGGTAGCCGCGAGCTGAACAGCTCTGGCTATTGCAGCCTCGCGCCCGAGCCGCCGCGCCGCTAGAGCCTTAAGTCATCACTGCGAACCGGGAGCGGGTCGGTGGCGGGGGACAGAACGTGCAGCGTCTCGTGACCTTCCCCCGGATGGACGAACGACTTCGATGACCGTCTAGCGTCGGAGCACAACCCCAAGGACCGACCAGGGGAGGTTGGGCATGGCTTGCGATCCCCGCGTGGTTGGCCGGCGCGGCGGCGTGACGGTCTCGGTGGCGGGCGCTCGATTCTGCGCGCCGGCGCCGCTCGTACGGAACGGTCT
>JAOTWK010000456.1 GCA_029862935.1 Gemmatimonadota bacterium
CAGCATCTCGTTCCACCGGCGGTTCTACCGACCGGAGAACGTGGTACTGGTCATCGCGGGGGACTTCGACCTGGAGCGAGCGGCCACGCTCGTCCGGCAGTACTACGCCGGCTGGGAGCCGGGATACACCGCACCCAACGTGCCGGTCGAGCCCGAACAGACCGCCCCGCGTCGGCAGACGGTTCGCTATCCCGGACGCACCCTCCCCGTACTGAGCGTGAACTACAAGGGCCCGGCATGGAGTGCGACTGACAAGCTCGCCGTCGCCACCGAGGTGCTGGGCGCCGTGGCGTTCGGATCCAACTCGGATCTGTACAAGAAACTGGTGATCGACCAGCGCCGCGTGCAGTACCTGTTCGGCGGCTTCGGTCTCGACCGCGATCCCGGTCTCCTCGCCATTCAGACCATGGTGATCGATCCAAACGACGTTCGCGCGGTCGAGGGGGAGATCCGGGCCACCGTGGTGCGTTTTCAGAATGAACTGGTCGATCCGAAACTGCTCACGGATACCAAGAGCAACATGAAGTACGGCTTCCTCATGGGGCTCGAGACGGCGCAGAATGTGGCGTTCAGCTTGATCCAGTATGTCATCAACACCGGCGGGATCGAGGCCGTGAACGACTACTACCGCACCCTCGACACCGTGACGGCCGAGGACGTGCGGGCCGCGGCGCAACGGTTCCTGGTGGACCGAGGCAGCACGGTGGTGACGATGGTACAGGCGGGGGGTGAATGATGCGGAGACTCTCATTGCTTTTCACCGGGCTGGTCGTCATGGCGGCATGTACACAGGCCCCGAAGGGGACGGTCACCCTGCACGAGCCGGACTCGCCCTTCATTGCATTTTCCGTCTGGGTGAAGGCGGGGTCGCAGAACGACCCTGCGGGGAAGGAAGGACTCGCGGCCTTGACCGCAAACCTGCTTTCCGACGGTTCGACAACCGAGGACACCTACGATCAGATTCTCGCCAAGCTGTATCCGATGGCCGCGGGGTACGGGTACACTGTGGACAAGGAAATGACGACCTTTACCGGCCGTGTCCACAAAGACAACCTGGACGCCTACTACACGCTCTTCACTAACGCCCTCCTCAAGCCGGCGTTCGACGAACGGGATTTCGAGCGCGTCAAGTCGCAGACACTCAACTTCCTCGAGCGGTCACGGCGCTACAATCGGGACGAGGAGCTCTCCAAGGAGCTGCTGTTCTGGATGGCCTATCGAGGGACGCCGTACGAGCACCCCGAGGAAGGATATGTCGAGTCCGTACGGTCCATCACGCTCGAAGACGTTCGGGCGTTCTACGAAGCCTACTACGTGGCCAACAACATCGTGGTCGGGCTGGGTGGGGGCTACGAACTGCCGCTCGCCCAACGGGTGCGGGATGACGTCAACACGCTCCCGACGGCCGACATCACCCCGGTACCGGCGCCCGAGCCGCGAATGCCCAGCGGGGTCGAGGTTCTGATCGTCGAGAAGGAAACCGACGCCTCGTCCATCTCCTTTGGATTCCCGACGGATCTCCGCCGGGGGCACGAGGACTTCTGGGCGATGGTGGCGGTGAATGCCTGGTTTGGATCGCACCGTGAGTCCTTCAGCCATCTCTATCAGGTCATTCGCGAGCGGCGCGGGATGAACTACGGCGACTATAGCTACATCGAGGCCTACCCACTCGGGTATACCACGCAGGTGCCGCCGACCAACGTCTCGCGTCGCAGTCAGTTGTTCGAGATCTGGATCCGTCCGATCTCTCAAACGGCCCCTGGCAACCTGCATGACCGCACGCTGTTCGCCACCCGGGCCGCATGGCGGGAGCTCGAGTTGCTGGTGGACAGCGGCATGACCGAGGAGACCCTCGAATCCACGCAGCAGTTCCTGCGCAACTACGTGCTCAACTGGAGTGCCACGGTCAACCGGCGCCTCGCCTACGCAGTGGACGACGCGTTCTATGGCTTGAGATCAGGCTACCTCGCGTCGATCCGTCCTGGCATCGCGGCGCTCACGCTCGACCAAGTGAACGCGGCTATCAGGCGCCACCTGCAGGATCAGAACATGTACCTGGTGTTCATCACCGCAGACGCCGAGGCAATGAAACAGAAGCTGCTGAGCGGCACCCTAACACCTATCACCTACGCAGGGGAAAAGTCCCCTGAGCATATGGCAGAGGATGAAGCGATCGCGAGCTTCCCGATTCCGGTCGCGGCGGAGAACATCACCATCATCGGAATCAACGAGGTCTTCGAGCGAGAATGAGCGACCAGCCTCCGCCCAGAGAACGACCGAGCGAACCGCTTCTGGACGAAGTGGGGACCGCCATCGTCGCGGGGAAAGAGACCACGGAGTTCTTGTGGCAGGTGCCAAGCGACGAGGCGAGCCGAGTTCGGCTCAGTGAGCTTCTCGTGCTGATCCGAGACAAATCTGCCAAGAAGGGCCGGCGGGAGATGCCTCGAATCTGCGACGATCTCCTGAAGGCCCTCGAGGCGTCGCCAACTCCCCAGCAGGTGGACCTGCTGCAGGACGGATTCGATCGTCTCTACAAACTATGGTCGGCGGCCAAGTCGGGATTGCTCTAGGCGATCGCGACGGATGATGGTCTCTGCGGGCCGGTGCCTCTCGATCGTGGGGCCCGGCCCGTCTGCCCTCCGGGATCGCCGCACGGGGCAACGGCTGCCGCTCGACAGTATGTCTCCCTATTTTGTTGGCGACATGAGACACCGACGCTCGACGACCCCGTGACCCACATATGTCCGATCGGCCCGTCACCGTCCGGTTCGAGGAGGGTTCGATGCGTGCCGTGGTAACGGGTGGCGCAGGCTTCATCGGAAGCCACCTTATCGAGCGGCTGTTGGACCGCGGCGACGAGGTGATCTGCATTGAGCATGCAGGGGCGGATGCGCGATGGGTGTCCGGCCTGCCGATCGATTTCCGCGACCACGGGGTGGAGCATACCGCGCAGCTCCGGGCAACTATAGACCGGGCCGACGTGGTGTTCCACCTCGCCGGCCTCACGCAGGCACGTCGCTCCTCGGATTACTACGCCGTCAATACCGAAGGGACCGCGCGGATGCTCGAGGCTGCTTCTCAACTCGGGAGCCGAGCGCCTCGGATCATTCTCGCGTCCTCGCTTGCGGCGGTCGGTCCCGGCCAGCGGGGAAAGCCCATCACCCTCGCGGACGTGCCGCGCCCGCTGTCACACTACGGCCGCTCCAAACTCCTGGCCGAGGTGATGATGCGTGCGTACCGAGACAATGTCCCAGGCGTGATTCTCAGACTTCCCGCTGTCTACGGACCCCGAGAGCGGGCGGTACTCACCTTCTTCCGCATGGTGCAGCGCGGCATCGCGCTCACGGTGGGAGAGTGGAGCCGCGAGGTGAGCATGCTGTACGTGAGCGATCTGGTGGACGGCTTCCTGGCTGCCGCCTCGAATAGTGATGCCGTCGGCCAGACCTTCTACCTCGCTCATCCGGAACCGTTGTCGTGGCGCCAGTTTGCCGATGTCGTCGCCCGCGAACT
>JAOTWK010000457.1 GCA_029862935.1 Gemmatimonadota bacterium
AGACCCAATCCACTCGACGGAATCATGCCGATCCCACGCCACTGCCGGTCGACCATGCGGAAGACTTTCCGCACCAATTCCTGTGCCGGTCGGTTGCCCTCGCGTTTCACCGAGCGCACATACTGGTTCTCCACCGCGTAGCGCCCTGCCTCGAGTTGTTGCACGGCCATCAGGATACCCTCGAGAATGTCGACCGGCTCGAACCCCGTGACCACGATCGGTACCCGATATTTGGCGGCGAGTGGTTCGTACTCCTCCCACCCCATCACGGTGCAAACGTGGCCCGCGGCGAGGAACGCCTGCACGCGATTGTCGGATGATTCCAAGAGCGCCACAATGGCCGGTGGCACCGTGACGTGTGACACCAGCACACTGAAGTTCGTGACGCCGAGTTCGTGCGCACGCCACACGGCCATCGCATTGGCGGGCGCCGTCGTTTCGAACCCGACGGCGAAGAACACGACCTCGTTGTCGGGGTTGTGGCGCGCCAACTCCAGTGCATCGAGCGGAGAGTACACGATCCGCACGTCTCCGCCGCGGGCACGAACCTGAAACAGATCGGACTCGCTGCCGGGTACGCGCAGCATATCTCCGAAGGACGTGAAGATCACGTTGGGCTGGGCGGCCAAATGCAGCGCGCGGTCGATCTGCTCGAGCGGCGTCACGCACACTGGGCATCCCGGCCCGTGGATCATCTCCACGGCGTCGCCCAGCAGCTCGTCGATCCCCTGCTTCACAATGGTGTGTGTTTGCCCGCCACACACTTCCATCAGCACCCAACGGCGCGACGCCGCTTCCCGGATGGCGGCCGCCAGGTTCTGGGCGATGCTCCCGTCGCGGTATTCGCTGAGGTACTTCACGTGCTCTCGGAACCGTCTTGTCGGAGACTGCGATCCGCAACCTCACCAATCCACTCGAGCTCGTCCAACTGGCTCATTTCTTTGAGCAACTCGAAGGTGCGCTTGGCTTCGTCCTCATCGACCTTCGAGATCGCGAACCCAACGTGGATGATCGCGTAGTCGCCCACGGCAATGTCTTCGTCGAGGTAGGCAAGGCAGACCTCGCGTCGGACCCCGCCGAAATCGACCGTGCCCATGCGCAGCCCGCCGTCGTCGTGGATCTCCGTGATTCGTCCCGGAATGCCTAGACACATACGCTCCACCGCCTCAAGAAGACTCGTCTCGTGCGAGACGTGCAGCCGCGGAGGCCGCCTGGCCGTAACTGATGCTCCCGTCGTTCGGGCTGAGCCGTCGAGGGATCAGCACTTCGAGAATGTTCTCTTCGAGACCGCGCTTCACGGCCGAAAGGAGCCGCGCATTCTGAAACACCCCGCCACCCAATGCTACTGTCGAGAGCCCGGTTCCGTCGGCCACGCGACGCGCCAGTTCAATGGTAGCCGCCGCGACACTCTCATGAAACCTTGCGGCCAAATCGGTGACTTCATCACCGGCCTTTCGTCGCTCGCCCAACGCGACGAGCAGCGGAATCGGGTCCAGAATCACCCTGCCGTCTTCTTCCTGCAGAGGAAACGGCAACGGCAGCGCATCCCGTTCTCCTGCCAGCGCCTCGAGCTCCATGGCCGCCTGTCCCTCATAGTAGGCCACTTGCCTCGTGCCGAGCACAGCCGCGGCCGCGTCGAATAGGCGCCCCATCGAGGACGCGAGCGGAGAGTTGAGCCCCCGTCCAATCTGCTGCTTCGCGAGGGAACACTCGGTCTCGTCGATACCATCGAACGCCCGTGCGAACGCCTCGCGCTCGCTGGGCTCCAATGACAGGTAGCCCAGTGCGACCCTCCACGGGCGGCGCACCGCAAGGTCGCCGCCGGGCAACGGGGCGTACCGCAGCTGACCAACCCGCTCGTACGTACACAAATCGGCAGTGAGCGTCTCGGCACCCCATACGGCACCGTCTTGCCCATAGCCCGTCCCGTCGTAGGCGATCCCGACGACACGCTCCGTCCGACCGTGCTCGGCCATCACCGCCGCGACGTGTGCGTGATGGTGCTGTACGGCCATCACGTGGTCCAACCCCAGGTCGTCCGCGACACGCGTGGAGAGATACCCGGGGTGCAGATCCCGTACGGCAACTCGAGGTTCAAGTCGAAACAGGCGACGGAACAGATCCAGTGATTCCCGGAAGTGCGTCAGCGTCTCCAGGTTCTCCAAGTCGCCGATGTGCTGGCTGACGTATGCGGTCTCCCCATGCACGACCGTGAAGGTGTTCTTGAGATGCGGGCCAACGGCAACCAGCGGTACTGGGGTCGCCACGGGGATCAAGAGCGGAAGTGGCGCGTAGCCTCGCGCGCGGCGCAAAAAGAGCGGGATATCGTCGACCGTTCGTACGACGGAATCGTCGTAACGCGCTACGATCTCGCGGTCGTGCAACAGGAACGCATCGGCAATGTCTGCAAGCCGCGTGCGAGCATCGGCATTCGACGTGGCAATCGGCTCTTCACTCATGTTGCCACTCGTCATAACCAAGGGTCGCTGCACGATATCGAGCAAGAGCTGGTGGAGCGGTGTGTACGCCGTCATCACTCCAGTCGTGTCGAGCCCAGGCGCGACTGAGGGCGCCAGCCATGACGACCGCACGGTTCTGAGTAAAACCACCGGCCGTTCATGGGACCCCAACAACTGCTCTTCGGCCTCGCTGACCGCTCCGAGTTGCATCGCCTCGTCGATCGTCCGCACCATGACCGCTAACGGCTTGGCTTCACGCACCTTTCGTTCGCGTAGTCGTACGACCGCAGCTTCATCCGTGGCATCGACCGCCAAATGAAACCCACCCAATCCACGAATCGCCACAATGCGTCCGGTGGCTAGCGCGTGAGCGGCGCCTTCGATGGCAGCCACGCCCTCCTCGGCGGCACTTTCGCGCCCCGGAACCTCGAGCCACACCCGCGGGCCACACAGCGAACAGCTGTTGCTTTCCGAGTGATACCGCCGGTCGCTGGGCTCATCGTACTCACGGAGGCAGGCGCTACACTGCTGGAACACGCCCATGCTCGTCCGGGCGCGGTCGTAGGGCATCGCTTCGATGACTGTGAAGCGAGGGCCACAGTTGGTGCACGTAATGAAGGGATACCGATGCCGACGGTTCGCAGGATCGAACAACTCGCGTTCGCATTCGGCGCACAGCGCGACGTCTGGCGACACCGACTGTCGTCGGTCCGGTTGATCCTGACTTGGGACGATCTGGAACTCGGTCCAATGCTTGACCGAGCTCCGCGTGATCTCGACTGCGTCGATCTGCGTGAGTGGCGGTGCCTCTTTTCGCAGGGCATTCACAAAGGCCTGCACGTCGGCGCTCGGGCCCTCCACCTCGATCCGCACCTCGCCCGCCTCGTTCCTCACCCACCCACCCAGGCGATACCGCTGGGCGAGTCGGTGCACGAACGGGCGGAAGCCCACGCCTTGCACAACTCCAGTGACGCTTACTTGGACGGCCTCATGACCGCCAGGCGAGTGGTCAGCCGTCACTGCGCCTTGG
>JAOTWK010000458.1 GCA_029862935.1 Gemmatimonadota bacterium
GAGCACCATGAGGATGTTGGGGAAGCTGTAGATCGCGTTCAGCGTGCCGATCTGGGTGTCGGTGAAGCCGAGGAGCCGCTGGAGGTGGTCGGCGAGCGGGCCGATCGCATCGTAGACGTAGTAGTTACCGAACATCGCCACGCTGATCAGGACGAGCACGGTCCACCGCGCGCTCGCAGGGGGCGGCACGGCGGCCGGGGAAAGCTCTCGCTCGGTGTGGTCGACGTCGCCGCTCATGTTCAGTTCCTCGAAGTCCGTTGGGGTGGAACGACTGTCGCCGCGCCCGCCTCCACCAGCCTGTTAGGCGGCGTCATCTCGATTGGACTGTGGGCCCCGCAAACACTAGCTGGTGTCGAACTCGTCCTACGAGGTAATAGCCGTCGGATGCTGTGTCGGCTGCGACGTTCCGTGACCTGAACCTCATGGCTTCACTTGAACGTCGCAGTCGATCGCGTAATGAAGCTCAGTCGATTTCCGTCCGGGTCCACCACGATCATGTTGCGGGTGTCAGGCCCAACCGAATTGCCCGGCGGCTCAGAAACCGGTACTCCATTGTCGCGGAACTGTCGATAGCATAGGTCGGCATCCGGTACGTGGAAATGCACTAGGCCCCCGAATTGGCAGTCGCCGGTGTGGAGCGCGATGCGGTCGCCAGCTTGGGCTGGGATGCCACGGAGAAATTCGATGTTATTCTCGCGCAACTCCTCGAAATGGTCAAAGGACTCCTGCGGGTTGGCGTTGCGATACAGTTCGAGATACATTTGCGCGTCGTCGGGTTCGAACTCGGGACAGGTCTCCGCCATGAAGCGGTCGACACGCATCCGGTAGCAGTGGCTTTCGGAGTGCGACAGGTGGGCCAGTACCTCAGCGATAGAGAATCGGTCGGGGCTCGGCTTCCAACGGGCATCTTCGTCGGTAAGCTCAATCATCAGGCCGCGGAGAATTCCAGGCGTGGCCTGCAGCAGGTCGAGGCAGGGGAGTCCGTTGTTCGTCATACCCATATCCCACGACCTTCTCGCCGCCATCCACGCGGCGTGTGTTGCCAGTCGTGCAACCTACCAGCTGTCGCGTTCATTTCCCCAGTCACCCAACGAATCCCGCGTCAGTGGCGGGCCGTCGCGCCCGCCTATGCACTAATCAACGACTTCCTTCACAACCAGCAAGGCCTGGCCACTGCACGCGGTGGTTAGACAGTCACCGAAGTTTCCACGCCGTCACGGCGCGGCCACCCACAGAGCTATGGCAATCGTACCAAATAATAGCCAGGACAGGTGGCGTCCTCGCGAAGCAACGAATGCATAGACGGCGCTGACCAGGAACGTCCACCGAATGATCGCCACGGCGTCCCAGGCGCTCAGCTCTAAGCGAGGCTGGAGAGCGAACAGCAGGATCATGCCTGCGAATCCCCACCACGCAATGCTCGTCAGGTGCCACCCCATTCGGAGCGTTCGCTTTGTGAAGACGTCACTGCCGAAAAGGTGTGGCAGGTCTTGGCGCCGGAACAAGCGCTTCAAGATGAAGCGCTCCCCGAGCCACGAATGAAGAATGCCGGCAGCTGCGGCGATTATCGCGCCGACCAACAGGTAGGGATTCATGCGGTGGTTTGTGGCATCATATCGGTCTGTTGCTGTCTAACGAATCCCCCGTCAGCGGCAGGCCATCTCGCCCGCCTGTGCACGAATCAACGACTTTCTTGAGCCCGGGCAAGACCTGGCCACCTTGCGCGACATTCAATTTCACCATGCGCCTACATGTCATTGAGCAGCCTCAAGGATTTCCACGACGCCTCGCCCGCCGTCCACCCGCACCCTGTCGCCGGTCTCCAGGCGGACGGTGGCGTCCGCGCAACCGACGACGGCCGGGATGCCTAGCTCGCGGGCGACGATGGCAGCGTGGGACAGGGGTGCACCCACATCGGTGACAATGGCCGACGCACGAGGGAACAGGAACGTCCACGCGATGTCAGTCTGCGCGGTCACCAGGACTTCGCCTTCCCGAAGCTTATCTCCATCTTCTGGCCGATCCAACCGGCGTACCACGCCCTCCACTTGGCCTGCAGCTCCCGCTGCGCCGGTGATAGTCCGACATCCATCATCACGCCGATCTGGGGCTGGCCAAGGGGTCTGCGCATCGAAGAAGTCGCTGCGCTGGCCCGGGTGGGCCGCCCACTGGAAGGGATCAAAACGCCCGAGGATTACTGACGGGTAGCGTGGTAGCGCGCGGTAGCGTTCATAGGTTGCCCGACGGGCAGGGACATAACCTGTTGCTGCCTCCTCCCCCGACAGCAGGTCCAGCACCTCATCTATCGTCAGGAAGAAGATGTCTTCCCCAAGGCGGGTTAATTCACCGGCGCGGACGGCAAGTGCGCGGACAACCCACCGATCCCGAGTGTACTCCGATCGGACAGCTTCGCGCATACGAGTGCGTGGTGCAACCTCGTCAATGCGGCGTCGCATCGATTTCGCCTTCCGCGGATAGCGTGCACGGAAAGACATCCAGGCCCGATCGAACTGGGCGCGCTGTTTCGCTAGCAGCGTCTGTTCATCCAGCCGAGATTCCCTGAATTGGGCCAACTGCCGGTCGAACCAACTCGGGTCCTCTCGTGGCCGTGGGACTGACAGCTCGAACTCATGCGGCCCCCGGTGACCGTATTGCTCCAGATACGCTTCACGCTTCATCTCACCGCGCGCCACCCTCGACAGTCCCATCAATGGCCCAAGGCTCGCCACTGGCACGGAGTCGTCGCTCAGGTTCGATATCAGCGCGTCGGCATCTTCTGGGTCCACCAGCTCCCTCAACTCGCGGCGCAACCTGGTTGTATGGCCGGCGTAGTGCGACACGCTGGCCATAACCGCCCAAACGCTCTGGGTGACGTGGGGCTTGATCTCCTCATGCCAGAGGGCGACAAGCTCGCCCCTGGTGCCGGCCTCCAGGATGCGTTGGCGCATCTGATTGCACCAAGCCGGATTCGAAGCCAAGTACGCTGGCACCGCCGTCAGCGCTCTCTTTTCCTTCATCCTTAGCCGAAGCAGCTTGGGAATAAGGCGCAGCAGAGCCCACCTGGAAAGGGGAATGACCGGAATCTCCATCGCTTTTGGGAGAGGCGTGAATAGTGTGCCTTCCACGGCCTCGAGGAGGTCCTGACTGGTCTTTCCTAAAGCGCGGAATACGGTAGCGAAGATGCTGATGTTCAAGTAGGGCCGGCCAGCAATGTTGCCAGCGGTGGAATAGGGTGGGAGGATCTGCCACCCCCCGAATATGAACTGCAGCACAGTCCAGGAGAGGGGCGTCAACACCTCGGGAACTGCTTCGCCGAAGTTTACGTTTGACCACAGATATTCGCCGGTCAGGCTATCATTCCATTCGCCCGTAGCGGGGTTGTAGCCGATTAGTGTTGTGACCGGGCGTGACTGGAGCAGGTAAAGCTTACCCTTGGCAATCGCCCACTCGATGTCCTGTGGCGCCCCAAGCTCTCTTTCCAGTCGTC
>JAOTWK010000459.1 GCA_029862935.1 Gemmatimonadota bacterium
TGATGCCGCATAATCCGTTCCTCACGAACCAGTTAGCGCACGCCCAACAACGTCCTTGGATTACAGACTGTTTGCGTTGGAGATACGGCGTTCCGCCGATACGTTCTCACATCCAACGCGCGTCGGGATGCCGCGTCGGTGTCGTAGACGCAACGCGACAGTTGCCGAGCCAACGCAGCGTCCGTTTGCGCACGCGCAACATCTTTGTGCCGAGGGGCGAGGTGCGTCCGTTCTCTCAATCAGCGCGGCAGACGAGACGCGAGAAGGGCTGCCGCCAACCGCAATCCGCGTGGTCGCATTACACCAGCAGCGACAACGTCGCGGACGCGAAGCTCAGGACCAAGAAGAACCCCACCATGTCGGTGACCGTGGTGAGGATCGGCCCGGACGCCAGCGCTGGATCCTGTTTCAGGCTCTTGAGCGCCAGTGGGATGAGACCACCGAGCAGCACCGCCACCAGGGTATTGAGCATCAGCGCCGAGCCCACGACCAGTCCCAGAAACAGATTGCCCTTCCAGAGTATCGCCACGGTGCCAAGCAGCGTCCCCAGTACGATGCCGTTGATCATGCCCACGGCGCCTTCTTTGGCGACCACCCGGAAGAACTCGTACGGCTTGACCAATCCCAGTGTCAGCTCTCTGATGCTCACCGCAACCGCCTGGTTGCCGGAGCATCCGCTCATATCGGAGATGATAGGGAGGAATACCGCTAGTGCGATGACAGCAGCCAGCGTGTCCTGGTAGAACGCAATTACGCTCGCGGCGATCACATTGAGCAGGATGTTGACGGACAGCCAAGAGAGGCGGCGCCGGGCACGGTGGAGCACCGGCATCGTTCGCAGTTCGTCCTCGCCGATCAGACCACTCACCGACAGGAACGCTTCCGTCGCGCGGTCTCCCAACGCCGATTCCACGGCCGCGCGACGCACCACGCCCACCAACACTCCCTGTGGATCCGTTACCGGCACACCGACGAATGGATGATCGCCGAAGAACTGTTTCAGGCTGTCGAGCCCAGCATCGACCTCGACGTGCAGAGGATTCTCCAGCATCAAGGCTCGAACCGGCTCGGTGTGCTGCGCCATGAGCAGGTCGCGCAGACGCAGGACCCCCACGAGCTTCGCACTGACGTCGGTCACGTAGCAATACTGGATCTCATAATCCGAGTACCGTTCGCCCTGCCGGCGCAGATCCTCCACCACGTCACCGACGGTGAGCCGATCCGGGTAAGCCACATACTCCGTGATCATCAAACCACCCGCCGTGTCGGGCGGGTACTGCAGCAGGCGCCGTGTGTCCCTCGCCTCGGCGAGGGGCATGTGGTCCAGGATGGCCGCGGCTTCCTCGGCGGGCATGTCACCGAGCAGGTCTGCGCGTTCTGCGCTAGGTAGCTCCTCGACAATCGCCGCGGCCTGTTCCGGTGAGAGTTCTTCGATGATGCCCACCGTTTGCGCGTCGGACAGCAGTTCTAGGAGCGAGGCGGATCTCTCGGGCCCGAGTAACTCGAGCAGCGCTCGATGGTCGGCTTCCGACAGACGCGACATTGCTCGAGCGACTTCCCCGGGCGGCAACGCGTCAATCAGCGCGTGCACGTCGCCCGCCTGCTGGGATGCCACCAGGTCCGCGATCCGGTCCCACGGATGGAGTGATATGGAGTCAGTCATGATTCACGAGGTCCAGGACGCAAGAACCGCTTGCGCCAGTCAGCAGTTGCGGCCACGTCGTTCTGGCTTCCAATGGTCGAGGCGGGAGTTGATGCGAAGCGACCCGCAGACCCGGCGGCGATCATGGGGATCCTGCGGATCCGAACGTCGCCCGCCGGCGACGCGAAGACCAACTGTATGCCCGGGGCGGGAGTCGTCGCGGTGCGACCGCGAGGCGGCGAAGCCCGCCCACAAGGAGCATGCGGATGGAGCAGCCGCGGCAGCGGCTGCAAACATCAACCCGCACGAGGTGGTTCCACGCCAGCGGATTCGAGCATGCGACCCGGACTCGAACAACCGTGCCTGTTGTGGACTGGCGCGTCGCGCCGACCTCTCCTTGACCTCCGCCCACTACCAGTGCAGCGCGAACCGGCCGTGCGCCCCGTCGAACAAAGGGCGGTCGACGTAGTCGTCACCGTCCAGGTCGAGGCGGTAGCCCGCCATCACCTGGAACCTCACGCCGAAGTTCCAGCCGATTTCAAGGCGCAGGCGCGTGTTGTTCCGAGCCAGCGACTCCACCGCCGGCACCTGGCCGTCGCCCCGGATCACGTCCCGCAGATCAATCTCGAATGCCGCGTTGGCGCGAAACCCAATGATTGCCCGGTACAGCAGCGCGGCCTGTCCCACCCAAGCGCGATCCTTGTAGTCCACGTCCGTCCCCCGCCCGCTGCGGAACGTGCGCCGCTCGGGGCGGCTCTCCCGAGCTACCCACGCCTCGATGTGCCAGGCGCGCATCGGGTGCCACAGCGCGTAGCCGCCGAGCCGCATGGTCTCCTCCACCAAACGATAGTCGTCCTCTGGCCTTCCTTGGACCAGTTGCCTGCGGTCGGTGACGGCGCGGGTCCAGTTGATGAAGGCGCCAGCGGTCAGGCGGCGACCGAACGCCCACTCCAGCAGCCCACCGACGAGGGCAAACTTCGCCTCCTGGCGAAATCCCGAATCGGGGGCCGCCTGGCGATACGCGCGAATCCGCGAGGGGATCTGCACAGCGCCCTCAGCCTCGATGCGGAAATGCGGGCCGAAGCGCCGCTCAACCAATGCCCGAAGTGCAAAGGCCTGCTTCTCGTAGTCGACGGCCGTGTCGGCGAATCCCTCGTACACGACCAAGCCTTGGTAGATCGCGTCGTTGAACGCGTCGAGCCAAGTGAGGGTGAGCTGCGCCTCTCCGTGGGGATCCCTGAACCCGCCCCCGGCGGTGAGGTCCATCTCGGGCTTGAACGCCTCCAGCGATCCCCCGAACACAATGAACGGGCCGCTGCTCCACTGCTTGCGGAAGCCAACGCGAACGAAGTCGCGGTTGATGGGTGTGTCCTCCTTGTCGAACCGCGCCGTGACGGTCCAGCCCTGCCCCAGTTCCACCGGGGCCTTCAGCTCGAAGCCCGAGACGAGGTCCTGGTGGTTGATGCTACCTGCCCAGTAGCGCACGCCGCTGGAGCGCCGCCACCAAGCGTACTCCTCGGTCAGCCCGAAGCGGGCGGACACGTTGTCCAGCACGTACTCCGCGTCGATCTGCTCGTGGAACCGGAGAAGGATGCCGCGCTCGGTGAGCCGCCCACCGGCGGTGGTGCTCCGGTCGGCGATGAGCAGCCAGGTGCGCTCGGCCCACCCCTTGATGGTGGCGTGAAGGGTGGTGGTGTCGGTCTGCGCGAGAGTGGGAGCGGGCAACCCCAGCTGCGCCACAATCACGGCGGCAGCAAGGATCCGCATCCACGGCATTCCCTTCGCCGAAGCGGTCATCGGGGGTCCAGAGATTGGGGGTTGGCCCGCGCATCGC
>JAOTWK010000461.1 GCA_029862935.1 Gemmatimonadota bacterium
ACCGTGGTATCCGCCCGCCGGCGACGCCGCGTCCGGGCGGTGGCAGTCCAAACAGTCGGCCCGCACGTGGCAGGTGGCACACTGCTCCGGTGCGGCGGCTGCCTCCGCGCGGTGACGATCCCGCCACGCGAATGCATGGGACGGCGGGGCCGGCGGCTGGACGTGGCAGATGGAGCAGTCCGACACCGCTGCATCCATGTGCTCTGCGATACCGTGACAGGCCATACACTGGCTGATCACGGCGCGCTGCACCGTGCCGCTACTGACGTGACACATGTCGCAGGATGACACCCCCGGGTGGCCGCTGTGACGGAACCTGAGGTTGGCCCGTGACGGCCCACTGGGCGGCTGCCAGTCGACCCGCGGCTGCATCTGCCCATCATGGCAGGCGGCGCAGAACGATGGCTCGGGATAGACCTGTCCCTGCGCCACGTTGGCGTGGCACGTCGTGCAGCCGACCCCTTCGTGCTTGGCGTGGTCGAATGCTTTGATCGGAGCAGGAGCGACCCCGGGGAGGGGAGCCGCTCCCGCGACGGCCGCGATGACCGCCGCAGCGGCAACCCCAACGAGCCCTTTCATCGCGACCTCCGGGTCTCGGGCAAACGAAGGATGGCCGGGTGCAATCCGCGCGAGCGCGATCCCGACGAGCCGAACACGAGCGTCGCACCGACGCTGAACCGGGTCTGATCCCAATCCAGTTGCGCGGCGTCGGGACGCTCGCGCGTTTCGTCATACCGTATGGCCTCGGCATTCAGGTACATGCCGGGCATCGGCTCGACATCGACGCGCAGCCCATACGACCAAACCTCGGCGTCGCTGAAACGATATTCGAGCGGCCGTTCGAGCCGGCCGCCCCTCGCCGTGACAGCGAAGAGATCGCGACGATACGTGACCCGGCCGTCGAACCCCTGTGACGAGGCGCCCGGGCCGAACTGCGCGCGGTAGTTGGCATCGAACACGAGATTCTGCACCCCGGAATACGTGCCACCCGCCGACCAGTTCCACCCGCCGTCTTCGAACACCCCGAGCGGGGTCTGGGTCTGGGTGTCCTCATAGTTGAAGAGGTACCCTTCGGTGCGGAGCACGAGTCCGGCGATGGGATACGCCGCCACGGCGGCGTACTCCCGGTTGTACCCGACCGGACTGAACACGCCCCAGATCGACCACACGGGGAAATAGGGTCGATACCGTCGCTGGCCGACCGTCACGTCGGCCAACCCGCCGGGATGCCGGTAGCGCACCAGGACGTCATGGGTGCCCCAGTTCTTGGTCAGGAAATCGTATTCCACGCCGCCTGCGATGGTGAACCCGGCACCAGGACGGATCGCCGCCTCTGCCGCTCCGCGCTCACCGGATACCAGATCGGCCCCCGGATCAAAATCGCGTCGGTACAGTACCCGTCCCTCGAGCACGCCCAGGTTCCAGCCCACGCTGCCACCGAATGCCAGTTCCCGTTTGGTGGGCCGAAACTCGGCGAGCGGGTTCAGTTCCGGGCTGGTAATTGGCAGCACCGCACCTTCGGCCAGCGCCCATCCACCGTAGGCGCGCAGCCGCAGCTTTCCGCGCAACGGACGCACCGACACTTGCCCGCCATCGAGTCCGAGATACCCGAGCCGCGAAAACACGGTCGTCCGACCGGCCTGGACCGTCACGTCGCGCTTCGCATACTCGGCATACCCCTCGATCAGCTGAACCTCGGGCTCCACCCCAGGCCAGAACCCGCCGTCTTCCAGGTCGCCGCCGACACGCCCTTTGACGTGAAACTTGAAACCCTCGATGCCGAACCCCCACACGCTCGCGTCGATCGTGCTGACGACGGGCATGCCGCGCTGCTCGGCCCCTTGTCTGAAGAAACCGCAGTACGTCGCCCCCGCGGGGCAGCTGACCGCGAACCCGTCGGGAGTCTCGAAGCCTCCCCCGGGAACCGTCACGGCGTCCGTGGCGAGGATGCTATCTGCCTGAACTCCTCGGTAGGCCACCGACTGAAACCAGGTGTTCCAGCGCACGTGATAGCCCTGGGCGTGGAGCGGAGCCGCCAGAATGAGCAGTCCCCCAACGGCGGCCGCCGCGCGAACGACGAACCTTCTCATATCCCCTCCCCCACAAGGACTGGTACGACCGTAAGGTAGAATCCCATTCCCGACCCGTCCAGAGCGAATTCGTCGCATCGGTGCGCTCGGCGGCCGCCTCTGCTCACTGATACCCAAACAACATCGAGTAGATGATCAGGCCGATGAGCGTGAGGCCGATGCCGAGGGCCGTGAAGCCGAACACTCGGAAGGCGCGCTCGAGCTTCCGCGGGTACGGATCGACGAGGTGGCGCTCCAACTCCCCACTTGCGACGAGAGCCTCGTACTCCCGCGGCTTGTCCCGCTTCAACTCCTCGAGCGGCACCCGGCCCGTGAAGATCACCGGGTCCATGGGAAACTTGTCAGGCCGGAAGTGCGTGTTGAAAAAGTGTACGGTGAAGATGAAGGCGACCGCCAACAACGCTTCGTCGCTGTGCAGGATGGTCGCCACATTCACCGACCAGCCCGGAATGACGTTCGTGAAAAACTCCGGGAACCACAGGAAGATCCCGGTCGATCCGATCACGAACATCCCCCAGAACACGGCGAAGTAGTCGAACTTCTCCCAGTACGTGAAACGTCCGTATTCGGGCCGGGGGCCGCGACCGACGAACCACTTTATCGACTGGACGAATTCCCGGACGTCTCGCTTCGTGAAAATCAGCGACCGCTCGGTCTGAATGAATTTGAGCCACGAGAGGCCGGAACTCCGCTTGCGCTTCCGGACATCCCACAGGTGGGCACCGAAGATCCCGAGCAGCGTGATAGCCCCGAGCCGGTGGAGCGCGCCGGTCGTGGCGAACCCGCCCACCAGCCCGGCGAACGTCTGCGCCCAGGCCATATAGGAAAACTTCAACACCATGCCGGTCAGCGCCAGAATGAAGAAGCTGATCAGCATCACACCGTGCATCGACCGCTCCCACACCGTGAAGCGCCGCACCTCTTTCTCGCCGGCCTTCGGCTTCGCGTGCAGTGCGAGCCCCTGCGTCCACAGCAGGCGCCAGAGCCAGGCCAGGGTGTGCAGTGTCGCGAACCCGAGCGTGCCAATGAGGAGCGCCGTCATGCCCCAGAAGGTCCAGAACAGCCACGGGTATCGCTCGGCATCGTGGTGAGTAGCGTGCGTCAGGTAGCCGGTGAAGCGGGTGCTGACGCCCGAGTGACATTTCGAGCACGTCGCCACCACGTTCCGGCGGCTCAGGGTCGATGCAGGCTCCGTGGTCGGCAGGATATTGTGGGTGCCATGGCAATCGTAGCACTTCGCCGCCGCTGCGTCGCCGAGCCGCGAGACCTTGCCGTGGAATGTGTCGAAGAAGGTCGTGGACTCGGTCTCGTGACACCGTCCGCACTGCGCCATCATCATGAGCCGGAAGTCGCCCTGATCCGTACGGCTGATCGTGTGCGACGTG
>JAOTWK010000460.1 GCA_029862935.1 Gemmatimonadota bacterium
ATGAGACGCTCGAGCCGCTCCCCGGCCACGTCGGCCGGCACCGGATCGGGGAGCTGGACCGCGCCTGTTCCGTCCCGTGCCGAGTAGCGGAACGTGAAGGCGTCATCGAAGCCGACATCACCGATCAAACTCACGGTCTCGCGGAAATCCGCGTCCGTCTCACCCGGGAAGCCGACGATGATGTCGGTCGTGATGGCCAAATCCGGGATCGCCGTCCGGAGCCGATCGACGCACGCGAGGTACGTGGCGCGGTCATAGCGACGCCCCATGCGCTTGAGGAGCCGCGAAGATCCGCTCTGCACCGGTAGATGCACGTGCTCGCACACGGCCTCCACCTCGGCCATGGCGCGGATCGTCCGGTCAGTGAAGTCATTGGGATACGGGCTGGTGAAGCGGATGCGCTGGATACCGGCGACGGCACCCACCGCGCGCAGCAGGTCGGCGAAATCATGCACACCATCGTGGTAGCTGTTGACCGTCTGCCCGAGCAGCGTGACCTCATTGATACCGTTCGCCACCAGGGACTCCACCTCGCGGACGACGTGCTCCAGTGTACGACTTCGCTCCCGACCCCGTGTCATCGGAACGATGCAGAACGTGCACCGATAATCGCAGCCCCGTTGCACGGTGACGAACGCCGACGGTTGTCCCGCCGGCCGCTCCTGCGGGACATCCTCATAGTGCTCCCATGATTTGAACTCGACATCGGCCACTCGGTGTCCGGCCGCGGCGTTATCGATCAGGTCGCCCAGTCCCCGGTACCCGTCGGGACCCACCACCAGGTCCACGTACGGCGCCTCGTTGAGGAGCGTGGTGCCCAACCGCTGCGCCATGCATCCGACCACACCGAGCACTACACCGGGCCGCTTGTGTCGTTTGAGCTCACCCATGCGTCCGATAACGCGTTGCTCGGCGTTGTCCCGCACGGCGCATGTGTTCACCAGCATCACGTGCGCCTCGGCGGGATCATCCGTCAACGCGTATCCCTCCCGCCCGAGCTGCCCCAGAATGAGCTCGGTATCGGCCACGTTCATCTGACATCCGTAGGTCTCGACGTACACACGCTTGATCATGCGGCATCCTCGATCGGCGTGGCTTCGAGATGACCGTTTGACTCCAATGCCAGCTGGGCGCGAAACCGGGTCGCATGCGGCTTGCCGGTAGACCACGAGACGGTGAGGTAGTCCTCCGTGAGGCCCTCGCACCGGCCCCGCGAGCGCCCGAGGGTCACCACGTCGGCAGGCGTGCCGGCCCGTCCCGCGCGATAGGCCTGTCCCTTGGACTCCCCGAGGGACCGCAGCTCAGCCGACCGCGCCGCCACCACCGGGGGCGCCACTGGCGCGCCCAGCCGCCTCGCCGGGGTGTCGGGGCGCTCCGAGTAGGGGAACACATGCAGGTAGGTGAACGGCAGATCCTCGAGGATCCGGCGGGTCTCGGCGAAGTCCGCTGCGGTTTCGCCGGGAAACCCAACCATCACATCGGCACCGAGGCCGAAGGCCGGGAGCCCGGCTGCGATCCGCTCGATCCGTTCCCGGTAGGTGCGAGCCGTATACCAGTGCCGCCCCATTCGTCGGAGCACGCGGTCGCTCCCCGATTGGAGTGGCGCGTGGAGGTGCGGCGCGAGTCGCTCCGGCGCGGTCCGCAACAGGTGCACGAGCGTGTCATCCACTTCGGTGGCCTCGACCGACGAGAGCCGGAAGCGTGCGCTGGGCACCGCGTCGATCAGCTGCGCCACCAGCGTCCCCAACCCCCCCTCCCCGGCCAAGTCGCGGCCATACGATCCGATGTGGATTCCGGTGAGCACGATCTCTCGATGCTGAGCGGCCAGTCGGCGGGCTTCGGCCACGATGGACTCCGGCCGACGTGACCTGTGATCGCCCCGGGCCAGCGTGGTGGCGCAGAACGTACAGTGCTCGTCACATCCGTCCTGGATCCTGACCCACGCGCGCGAGCCGCGACCAAAGGTGCGAAGACCGTCGGATTCGTAGCCCGACGGGAGTCCTAGCCTCGCAAGCACGTCGCCAGGCGCGACGCCGCCCACCACGCCAACTACGTTCGGGAGCTTGGCCAGGGTTCCTGTGTCGAGGGCAGCGGAACAGCCGATCACCACCGTTCTGATGCCCGGGTTCTGCCGAGCCACGCGACGCACGAAGCCTCGCATCTTCCCCTCACTCACGTGGGTCACCGTGCACGTGTTGATGATGGCGGCATCGGCGACCGGTGCCCGATCGACGATGGTCGCACCGGCGGCCTCGAGCGCTCCTCGGAGCAGCTCGGTATCGTACTGATTCGCCTTGCAGCCGAATGTGTGGAGGTAGACCCGCATCACGGACGAATGGTGAGCCCCAGGGAAAGCTGCCAGGCGCGCTCCATGGCCCCGCCGCCATCCCGAATCGCGCGCTCGATCGCGGCATCGATGATGGCCCGGTTGGCCGCAAAGGCAAGCGCCGTCCCTGCAGAAAGGCCGATTTCCCGCACCCGATCGGTCGTGGGACTGAAGGGGAGCTGCGCGTACCGGATCCCCACGCGGAGCGGAATGCGCGAAGCGCCAACGTCACTGCCGCCAATCTCGATGCCGGTGCCGATCTCCCACGTGTCGAACACCTTGTCGGTCAGGCCAGCGGACGGATCTCCATTGGCCCCGGCCCACGACCGCCAACTCGCCGATGCCGACCATCGCACCACCCGAACGGGGGCGTACGTCCATCCTGCAGTGAGCGTCCACGGAAGCTGCAACTCCGGCACGGGGAGCAGCGGGTCGCTGACGTCGAGTCTCCCGTCGCGGCGTGCCGCGAGCCCGAGACGGAAGCGGCGAGACGGGGTGACCATCAAGCCGATCGACACGCCCGTGCCCGAGTAGTCCACATCGCCCCGCTGAGTGACCGACGCGTAGTCGGGGCTGTCGAAATCCCGCTGGAGTTGTTCACGGGTCGAGCCGCTGAGCAGGTGGAACGCGCCGCCCAGCTGCACTCGCTCGCTCAGCGCCCACGCCAGGCCGAACCGTATGTCGGTGATCCCTCCGTCAGAGCGCAAGCGGTCGGACACGAGAACGTCGGTGCCGCGGAGCGTCACCGTGTCGGTGGTCTGGATGTCGAACGACCGCTCGGCGTAGAGCGCATAGCTCACCCCGAACGAGATGGGAGACGTTTGGATCTGACCCGCGATCATGGCCACGGGAAACCGGGTGTCGCGGAGCCCCTCCGCCGTCACACCGCTCACCTCATAGCGACGGCTCGTCGTTTCGGTCGTTCCGGACACAGTGAGTCGCCCGTTGAAGGCGATCGCGGCCGGATTGACGGCCGAACGCGGATCGAGCGCGTCGAGTCCGCCACCCAGCGCGCGAGCCCGTACCGATACCGCGCGTCCCGGGAACCCCACGCCGAGCACGCCGTACACGGACGCCTGGGCCGCAAGCGGCTGCCCCAAGGCCGCCGTGAAGACGGCCAACGCCGCTCCGGTCCGCCACATCACAGCG
>JAOTWK010000462.1 GCA_029862935.1 Gemmatimonadota bacterium
TTGCCTGCCGGCTCATTGCCCGTGGCAGAGATTCGAGCGGGTGTTCCTCGGCGGCTGACCTCGGGCACGTTCGCACTTGCCGTCGTCCCCCTCACCTACCGACCTTCCGCACTACCGCACTACCGCACTACCGCACTACCGCACTACCGCCCTGCGGCCCGATAATTGCGCTTTATAGTTGCCGGTCCTACGGTGCACTGCTTCGAGGTGGGACGCGGGCAACGTACGCTGCCTGCGGGACGGTGAGTGTGGCAATGTGCTACAATCATCGCGTGACTCAGGAGAGAGATGTGAAGCGACGCCGGTATACGCTCGTACTCGGAGGCGGTGGTATGAAGGGCATCGCCCACGTGGGGGTGTTGCTCGCACTCGAGAAACACGCCGCCTTCCCCGTGGAGGTTGTGGGATCGAGTGTGGGCTCGCTCGTTGCAGGCGCATGGTGCGCCGGCATGCCGGCAGTGGAGCTCCGAACACTCGCCCTCGACCTGCGCCGCCGAGATCTGTTTCGCATCGCCCACCGCGACATGGCGGTCAAACGGATGCGGTCCCCTGCGATCTACCGCAGCGAGCCACTTCGGCAGCTGGTGACGCGCTTGCTCGGGGACATCACGTTCGACGAGTTGCCGCGACCCCTCTTGGTCAATTCGGTCAATCTCGCCTCGGGGCGTCAGGTCTTGTGGGGATCACCGGGGCTTTCCGACATTCCCGTAGCCGACGCGATCCTCGCGTCCTGCGCGCTGCCGGGATACTTGCCTCCGCACGAAATTCGGGGCGAGTTCTTCATCGACGGGGCCGCCGTATCGAATCTGCCAGTAGCCGCCACCGCATCGCGCGACCGCGACCTGATCATGGCAATCGACGTGGGTTCGACAGCTGCAATTCGTCCGGACACTCACGCTATGGGGTTCGCGGCGGTGTATGCCCGCGCCATCGAGTTCGGCATCCAGACCATGCGGACGGCCACGCTGCTGCATTGGAGCCAGCCACCGCTCCTGCTGATTCAGCCGAACGTCCAGCATGTCGGAATCCTCTCGTTCCATCGCAACCGCGAATTGGTGGCGGAGGGCTATCGTGCGACAACCGAGATGCTCGCTGATCCGCATGCGATTCCCCCACGGGGTGCGTCAGGCGTCTACCCTCGGCAGCGCTACAGCGTACGGGTCATCCGGGAGCGATGCATTGGCTGTGGAGCGTGCCGGATTCACGGTCCTCCCGGATTGTTCGCTCTCGATCACGAGGGCAGAGCCGTGGTGACACAACCAGAGCAAACTTGGAACCCCATCCAGGCGGATTTCATCCGCCAGTGCCCGACCAAGGCCATCGTCCTCGAGCCCGACGAGAAGGAGCGCGTGTCCGCGGCCTGAGGGGTGAACCCCCCCGCTGCTCCACTCCAATCGTCGTACCGCACTACCGCCATACCGTCCTACCGCCCATCGGGCTCCCTTCCTCCCGGTACGCCGTCGACCATACATTGTGACCGCTCCCACACGGCGTCACACGCATGGCAGAGCCGGTCTCGTTCAGGCGCAACATCGGGCTCTTCATGGCCGTGATGATCGGCATCGGCGCCATGATGGGGCCGGGGATCTTTGCGCTGCCCGGCGAGCTGGCCCACATGATCGGTCCCCTGGGCATCTTCGTCTACCTGGCGATGGGCCTGGTGACCGTGTTCACCGCCCTCAACTACAGCGAGCTCGGCGCTGCGATCCCGCTTGCCGGGGGTGGCTATTCGTTCACCAGCCGCACTCTGCCCCGGCCGATCGCGTTCTACACCGGTTGGTTTTTCTGGATCGGGAACACCTTGGCCTGCGCGATGTATGCCGTGATCTTCGCGCTGACGATTCGCGGGTACTTCTGGCCCGAGGCGGATCTCCCACTGCTCGTGCTGCTCACCACGGTGGTGTTCGGGGCTGTGAACCTCAGAGGGATGTCCGAGGCCATCAAGATCATTACGGTCATGAACCTGGTGGAGCTGGCAGTGCTCCTGGGTTTTGCCGTGCTCGGGGCCATGCAGGTCGAGCCGCGAAACCTCACACCGATGGCCCCAATGGGCTACGGCCCGTTCCTGCCCGCGATGGCCCTGATCTACATCTCGTATGTGGGCTTCGAGCTGATCACTGTGGCCTCCGAAGAGATCATCGCCCCAGCCAAGACGATCCCGCGCGCCATTCTCATCACGCTCGGGGTCGGGACCGCCATCTACGTGGTCGTGGTGTGGGTCATGATGGGAGCCGTCCACTACACGGAGCTGGCCGGGAGCGACGTGCCGTTCATCTTCGCAGCCGACGTACTGTTCGGGGGATGGGGACGCTGGGCGGCCATCGTCGCGACGATCATGGCGAGTCTGTCCGCGTTCAGCGTGACCCTGGGAGCCAGTGCGCGAGTGCTGTACGCGCTCGGCCGAGACGGTCATTTCCCGCAGACCTTTGCCACGCTCCATCGACGATTCCGCACGCCCCACGTGGCACTGGCCGCATGCGCCGTCGCCGTGGTGGTGTTCGGATCCTCGGGCATCGTGCGGTTTGTCGCGTCGGTGTCGGACTTCGGCTATCTGATGGGCCTGGGCATCGTCAACTACGCCGTCATCTCACTCCACCGCCGGATGCCCAATCTCCGAAAGCCGTTCAGGGTGGCCCTGTTTCCGGTCGTGCCGATCCTGGGCGTAATCTCGTGCTGGATCTTCGTTCCCGCGCTGGAGTTGCGGAGCTTCGTGCTGGGTGGGGCGCTCACGGTCGCGGGCGGCGGCGTCTACCTCCTCCGTCCAGCCAATCGTGCCGAGCTCGCCCGCCTACCACGAGCCCTGACCCATGTACGCCTGTTGCTGCGAGCAAAATGGAGGCCGCGCATGCGAATACTCATCATCAGCGGAGACCAACGAGGCCGGAACATCGCCGATCGCCTCCTGGCCCGCGACGAGTTCCGACTCGTGTTCCGTGCCGCCGAGCACCAGGTCACGTTCGTCGAGGAAGACGAGCGCCGGTGCCGCGAACTGGAACAGCGCTACAGTGTGCCGATCTATCAGGGCGACGGCACCCGGAAGGAGGTCCTCGAACAAGTGGGTCTCGGCAACATCGATGTGGCGATCGCGGCGTCCAACGACGATGACCGCAACGTCATCGCGGCGTTGCAGGCCAAGCGCCTCGGTGTGCCGCAGGTGATCGGCATCGTGCAGGACGGCGACTACGTGGCCCTGCTCGAAGCAAACGGGGTGGTGGCGATCAGTGCGCCGTGGGCCACCGCGGCGATGGTGGAGAACTACCTGGACCGCCCCGGCGTAGCCGAACTGTTCGAGATTGGAACCGGGGTCGCGAGCCTCGTCGGTGTGGTAGTACCGGACCTAGCGGAGGTCGCGGACAAGCGCATTCGCGACATCAGCATCCCGGCCGAATGCGTGGTTGCCGCCGTCGTCCGCGGCAAGCGGTTCGTCGTGCCACGCGGCGATACCGTGATCCAGACGGGCGACCA
>JAOTWK010000463.1 GCA_029862935.1 Gemmatimonadota bacterium
CGGAAACACCGTCTCGAACATGACCGGCGTGGGACCTGGAAAATCATACCACCACGACACCGTATCACGGTCCTGCGTCTCGATGGCGTTGCCTCCGAGGGTCATGCCGGCCAGGAAACGATTACAGACCTCCTGGTCATCCCACCCGAATGCCTCGTCGTCGAACCCCATGGCACGCCCGAGCAACCCGAAGACCTCAACGTTCGACTTCGCCTCCCCAACCGGCTCGAGCAGGGGAGCAACTTTGCCAACCACGTAGTTGCCATACCCCGCCCGCAAATCCACATGCTCGAGAAAGGTCGTGGCCGGCAAGATCACGTCAGCGTAGCGCGCCGAGTCCGTCATGAGCTGGTCGAACACGACCGTAAACAGATCTTCCCGCGCAAGCCCGCGAAGCACCACCTCCTGATCCGGTACGGTCACCGCGGGATTGCAGTTGTACACGAAGAGGCCCTTGATCGGCGGCGCCACGTCGCCAGTCAGGACGTCCCCCAGCTGCGTCATGTTGACGACGCGCGTGTCCCAACCGAGACGCCCAGGAATGGCATCCCGCTCGACCCGTGCCGCGCCGTTGTTGCTCAGCGCATATCCACCCCCACGGACCCCGAACTTCCCAAGCAGGGCCGGGATGGCCAAGATCGCCGCAACGGCCTGTCCGCCATTGCGATTGCGTTCGACCCCCCAGCCACAGCGCACGACGGCTGGGTTGCGATTCATCAGTTCTCGCGCCAAGCGCTCGATGGTTTCCGCCGGGACGCCTGATTCCTTGGCCGCCCGCTCGAGTGGCCACGCTGCGGCCGCCTCGAGCAGTGGCTCCACGCCCGTCGCGTGCGTGGCGAGAAACGCTCGGTCGAGCGCGTCCCATTGGTGCCAGCATCGGACGAGGGCGAGAGCCACGGGCAGATCCGTTCCCGGCAGCACCGCCACGTGGAGATCCGCTTCACCGGCAGCGAGGTTGCGCACGGGATCGACCACGGCCACGAACGCGCCGCGCGCCTTGGCCGCCTTGATGAATGGCACCAGATGAATGTTCGAGGCTTTGGGATTGGCACCCCATACCACAACGCAGTTCGCGTGCATGAAGTCGCGGAACGCCACGCCTGGCATCTTGCCGTACATCGCCAGCGCCACACTCGTGGTTGGCGCCGCGCACAGCGTCTTGGCGAGCCGCGACGCGCCAAGCCGACCAAAATACAGTTCGTCCAGCGTGCCATCCGTCACGAGGCCGTTGGATCCACCGTAGTGGTACGGCAGGATCGCCTCAGCACCCCACTCTGACGTAATACGACGGAACCGATCCGTGATTTCCTCGATCGCTTCGGCCCACGAAATCCGCGCGAACGTGCCAGCCCCCTTCTGACCGGTACGACGGAAGGGGGAAGTGAGACGATGATCGCCGTGCTGGCGACGCGCGAAGCCCCGCACCTTGGAACAGATGAACCCCGCGGTGACGGGATCATCGTGACTCCCGTCAATCCGCGTCACCCGTCCGTCTGACACGGTCACCTCGAGGAGGCAGGCGTCGGGACAGTCGAGCGGGCAGGTGGTGCGGAGGGTTGGCATGGGGGAAATTACGTCTGGACGACTCTGACGACAAAGACGACAATGACGACTGCGATGCCGAAACCCGACATTGCAGCGCGCTCAGTCGTCTAAGTCGTCACGGTCGTCATAGTCGTCGTCACGGGCTAATCCGCTCCCCCGTCGACTCGCCACCCTGGAACCCGAGCGTCCACGAACCTGTGTAGCGGTCACCCACGAACTCCATCTCCATGATGAGGTCCTCGCCACCTGCGTCGGCGAAGACGGTCACTTTCTGACCTTCGACCGTCACCGCGTAGATCTCCACCGGTGGCGGGCCGCCCGCTTGGGGCTCGACCATGCCAGTGTAGGCACCTGGCTCGCCACGAATGACGATACGGCCACCCATCGCTTGACCCTCATATGTGGTCGTAAAGCTGAACGTGCCAACGGGATCGAACGGTGCTGGCGTCGGGGCGGCGGCCATGGTGCCAGCTCCGCTGGCCGAGCAGGCAGCAAGCGTCGCAGCGCTCAGGGCGGAAATGAAGGCGGAAGCAGATTTCATGACGCTGGTCTCCGGTTAAAGGACATCGGGTCACCAAAGCATCGAGACGCGCCGGCGACCAGCGTGGCCACCAACGCGCCTGGTGCTCACTTCACAACACTGAAGATCAGAATTTCTTCTGCAGATCACGTCGGATGTTGACGCGGATCTCGTTCCGGATCTCATCGCGCAGCCGGTGGATCTCTTTCCTGACCTCGGTGCACGCGCCGGTGTCGCCCTCGACCATGTGCTCGCAGGGCAAGTCATCGCCGTCGAGATAGAGTGCGAGGTCCTCGCTCAGCCCTTCCAGCATGACGGATCCGAACCGCACCAACGCAGTTGTGTCCGTCACACACTGCAGGGCATGCTTGAACCCGAACGGGCCATCCTCACTGAGCGCGTCGGGATCCAAGTGGAGCGCGCAGCCGGCAAGCCGATCGGCGACATAGTCACCGCCCGAGGCGATCACAATGCGGACGCTGTCCACCGTCGCTGGCTGGTGGCGCTGAATCACAATGGCGTCGAGCTTGCCGACCTTGTCCCCATCTACGTACGCCGGGAGGAAGGCAAGGTCCATCGTGACGGGGTTGGGACTGTGCTCCAGACTATCTGCCCAGGCCTCGACCTGCGCCTTGAGCTGAGACGCGTTCCGGACACCCCACATCACCCCCAACCCAATCACGACGACCAGGGGGGCCCCGACCGCGACCAGCATTCTTCGAAAAGTGGACATACCATCGTCTCCGGATGAGCCTCAGTGATGTCTTCCCCTACGGGAGCCACTCGAACGGGGTTTCAGCCCCCCTGCCTGGGCTCGGCTGGAGCCCGCCGCGCCGCTACATTCCCATCCCCCCAAACTTGGACTGTCCTGGGCCTGAGGAGACCCCGAAATGAGCTTCTGCCGTCAGCAACTGACTCGGCTGGGGTCCCTATGGGGCACCATGCTGAGTCATCGCTTCCTCGAGGAGACCCGCGACGGTACGATTTCAGACGATCGGTTCGCCGTCTGGATGCGTCAAGACTATCTGTTTGTCGAGGCTGCCATCCCGTTCATTGCTGCCCTCATTCCGCGTGCGCCGCGGGATCACTGGGAACCGCTGGCCGGTGTGATCACAGCTCTGGAAAAGGAGCTCCGGCTATTCGAGGAGAGGGCGAAGGCCGTCGGCATTGACCTGCGAGGGGCCCCACCGGTGTTCACCAACCACGCCTATATCCAGTTTCTTTTGGCCAGCGCCTACCGAGCCTCCTATGCAGAGGCGTACACGGTGCTCTACACGGCCGAGAAAGCGTATCACGATTCCTGGAAGGTCGTCGAGGCCGGCATTTCGCGTGACTCGAAGTGGTATCCGTTTGTCGAAAACTGGGCAGGTAACGCATTCGCACAGTACGTGGGGTA
>JAOTWK010000464.1 GCA_029862935.1 Gemmatimonadota bacterium
GACGACGACGAAGACAACGGTCGGGCTCGAAACGCCCGACGTCTCCCCAACATCCAAGATCACGTGCGACGCGGTGAGTCGCTCCTGGTGCAGGTGACCAAGGAGCCGATCAGCACCAAAGGCCCGCGCGTGACCCGCCAGATCTCCTTGGCCGGCCGATTCCTCGTGTACATGCCGTACGCCTCGAAGGTCGGGGTCAGCCGGAAGATCGACTCGCGCGAGGAACGGTCACGTTTGCGTGCGATGCTGCGAGAGATGCTTCCCAAGAACTCGGGTGGCGTCATCGTTCGGACCGTCGCCGAGGAACTGACCGAAGGCAAGGTCAAGCGCGAGCTCAAGTCGTTGCTCGACCTGTGGAAGAAGATCGAGCGCAAGTCACACTTCGTCCGGGTCAAGGCCCCCTCGGTCGTGCATCGGGAGACCTCGCTCACGAGTGGCATCATCCGCGACCTGTTCAGTGACAAGGTCGACCGGGTCCTCGTCGACGCGAAGCCGCTGCATGCGGAAATCCGAAAGTACCTCCGGGAGGTCGACCCGGATCTCATCAAGCGAATGACGCTCTACAAGGAGTCCGTCCCGCTGTTCGACAAGTTCGACATCGAGACCGAGATCCAGGAACTCTACAATCGGCGGGTTGATCTCCCAACGGGCGGCTACCTGATTGTCGAGCCAACCGAGGCGCTCGTGTCGATCGACGTGAACACGGGTCGCTACACGGGCCAGCGTGATCCCGAGAAGACGATTCTGCGAACGAACCTCGAGGCTGCACGGGAGATCGCGCGCCAGCTGCGGTTGCGGGACGTGGGGGGGATCATCGTCATCGATTTCATCGATATGGAATCGAAAGGCAACCGCACCAAGGTTCACCACGAGCTGCGCACCAACTTGGGCCGGGACCGCGCGCGTACCCGCACGTTCGAAGTGTCCGACCTCGGGCTGATCGAGATGACTCGGCAGCGGGTTCGCCCGTCGTTGCTCGATACCATGGCGAGCCAGTGTCCGGCCTGCGGCGGTGCAGGCCGCGTGTTCCGCCCCGAGGTAGTGGTGCGCCGGCTCGAACGCACGCTGCGGCGTGCGGCGGCGGATCAGAAGGAAGCCCGCATGACCGTGCGCCTGCACCCGGAGGTCGCCCTGCACCTGATGGAAGAAGAACCGGGTTTCCTCAAGAAACTGGGGAAGGAACTGAGCGTCGATCTCGAGTTGCGGGACGATCCGATCATCCGGATCGACGAGTTCCGATTGGTAGCACAGCCGGCCGGCCGGGACGTGACGGAGCGGTACGCGGTGGCGTGAAGGGAGCTATCGGCTTTCAGCGTTCGGCCTTCAGCAGTTCCGTGAGATGGTGCCGGACGATGCGGCAGGGCGGCTTCGGTTGCTGGGAGCAGCCAACGGCTGATAGCTGATCGCTGATAGCTCAACGCTGACGGCTGACGGCTCGCTCCCTTGACCCAACTCCCCGTCGCCATTAGCCTTCCCCCTCCATGACATACGCGATTTTCAAGGCCCAGGGCCAGCAGTTCCGCGCTGAAAAAGGCGCCAGGCTGCGGATCCCGAAGCTCGAAGCTGAGCCGGGGGCCAAGGTGACGTTTGACGAGGTATTGCTGTCCGCAGACGGCGACGCCATCAAGACCGGTCAGCCGACCGTGAAGGGTGCCAAGGTGGTGGGTGAGGTCGTCCGGCACGGTAAAGCCGACAAGATCATCGTCTTCCGGTTCAAGCGGCGCAAGAACCATCGCAAGAAGACTGGGCATCGGCAGCAGTTTACGGAAGTCGAGATTACGAGCGTGAAGGCATAGGGGAGCCAGATGGCCCATAAGAAAGGTGTCGGTTCCAGCCGTAACGGCCGCGATTCGCAACCCAAATTTCTGGGTGTGAAACGTTTTGGTGGCCAAGCGGTCCGGGCCGGCAACATCCTGGTCAAGCAGCGTGGGACCAAGTTCCATCCCGGACGCAATGTCCGGCGGGCCAGTGATGATTCGTTGTTTGCCCTGATCGATGGTGTCGTCAAGTTCGAGCCTAAGGACAAGCGCCGCCTCAAGGTCAGCGTGTACCCGCTGGAGGTTGCGGTCTCCTAGGAAATTCCGGGTTCAGAAATGGCGCGGGGCGGCAAGCATTGCTTGCCGCCCCGTTCTTTTCGTGTGCTTGCTGCGGCGCGATCAGTTCGCCAGTTCGAAGCTCACCGGCTGGCCCACGATTTCGATCTTCACTAGCCGGCGAGGCGTCTCCCGCGTCACGTAGAAGACAAACGGCTGTGCTCCGCCGCTGGACTCCACCTTGAACGTGTCGAACGTCCCGGCCGGAACCGTCACGGACTCCGTTCCGAGGACGGTGAGCGTGTACGGCTTGGCCGAGCCCTCCGAGCTTTCGAACACGTTGACCGTGAAGGCCGCGCCCTCCGCGAGCGGCAGGGCGGGGATCAGCATGGTGAGCGTGTTGTCGTCGACCGTTCCCTCGACGAGCGTGGTGTCGATCTCGAGCGTTTTGATCGTGCCGGTGGGTTCTGGAGACTGTGCAGTTCCCTTGACGCGACCGGCACCGTACTGCAAATGGGTTTCGGCAACCTGGCCGCGAAACTCCACCGTCTGCTGGACCATTCCCATCTCGAGCGGCTCGAGATCGAGGGTCAGCTCGAGGTTCTGTGTCATGCCGAACGCGGCGATCGACATGTCTTCGGTGTATGTCGCCGAGCCATTGGCCCGAGTGACCTCGCGCACGAGGTACCCGACCGGCATGCCCTGCGCCGACATCTGCATGGAATCGCGTCGACTCACGATCTGTGACAGATCGAGCTCGAGCGCCGTCGCGGTCGGGGTCAGGTCAGCCGGCGTCAGCGGCTTGCCGTTGACATCGATGATCTCGACAGGCGCGATCGCCGCCAGTTTGTCGAACAGCGCCTGACCATCCCCCACGACCACGACCACGGCAGAGTCGGGCCGGTACACCAGGCGCGCTGCCGCCATCGCCTGCCTGGCCGTGACGGCGTCTACCTGCTGACCATACGTGCGCACGAAGTCGATGCCGCGATCTAACAGGATGGCACTCGCCACCTGACTCGCGATCTGTTGCGGGGTCTGGATGGTCAACGGATAGGACCCCACGAGATAGCCCTTGGCTGCCACCATCTCGGAATCCGGAATCGCTTCGACGCGCACGCGGCGAACCTGATGCATCAACTCCACCAAGGAGCTGTCGGTCACCGGAGTGCGTACCTCGGCGGAGGCCCGAAAATACCCGCCGTCCTTTCGCGTCGTGAGCCCCGAGTACGACCCGTAGGTCCACCCCTTCTCTTCGCGCAGAATCATGAACAACCGCGCGTCGGCCCCGCCGCCCAAGACCTTGTTGGCCACTTCGGCCGCGTGGTACGTGCCGTCCTCGATCGGTCGTACGGCCAGGTTCCCCACGAGGATGTTGGACTGAACCGATCCCGGCCGGTGCACCAAGATGATCCTGGTAGATCGGA